>JAKQBZ010000022.1 GCA_029559435.1 Deltaproteobacteria bacterium
ACGCATCATCAGGAGCAAACCCCAGCTCCTGCAGGGCGTCGCCCATGATGCGGCCGAGGAGCCACTCGTCGATCCAGCTCCTGCCCTGTTCGTCGGGGTTTGTATGGGCGTCGATGACCTTGCCCATAGACCTTACAAAGACCCAGTTGAGCTGGCACAGGGCATGGTGGTCAGCGCCGAAGAAGCCTGTCCGCAGGAACCCGATAAACTTGTTCCCGTCCTCTTCGCCTGCACCGGTGATCCGGTCGAGCGTTTTTTGCCAATGAAGGGCGGCAAGCAGTGCGTTCATAACATTTTCCACGACAAGGCCCTCGTCCACGGTGCCATTGGCAAACTGCCTGATCTCCCGTACAAGGTTTGTTGTTTTCCAACGGATCTCATCTAAGAACGGGGCAGGTATGTCTTCGATCTGTTCCAGTGCGATCGCTATCTTCGCGTCGAGCATCCCTTTCAGCATATGGACGTTGATGAGTTCCTTGAAGCTCTGGTGGATGGGCTGGAGGAATATCTCGCGTATCGCGTCGTTGATGTTCGGGACCCCGAGGCCGTTCAGGTATGTGTTCAACTGGGCGTAGTGAGACCATGCATTGTCCTCGATCTCCGCTATGTCGAGGAAGACGTGGTGCTGGTAAGGGCCAAGCTCTATATAGAGGCCTTTTTCTGCGAGTCCCCCGCTTTCCCTGATATACTGGAGGCCTGTTGCGTGGTCGCTGAATATGGTGAAATGCCCCGGCTTTCCGCTTATCCCGAGGCCCTCGGAGAGCGTCTTCTGGGCGAGGGCCGGCTGGCTCATATCGCCGCCCTTTACGGCAAAGCCTACAGACGTGCGTATCCAGCCGCTGAGAGGCGCGTTCTTGTTGTTGTAGACGACAAGCGACTTCTCGCTCCCGTACCGGTTGGAATAGGCGAAGACGTCCTCGCTCACATGGCCGTCAGGGGTGAAAAAGTCGTAGAGGAGGAAATGCTCGACCCCAGCGAAGAGGTATCGTTTGTGGAGCAGCGGGAATATCTCCCTCTCGTGCCTTTCGATGAGATACCCGTCAGGCTCTTCTTCCCAATATGCGCGCCTGTATTCCATTCCGTACTTTTCCGTAAAGCCTTCTATCTGGCCGTGGCCGAACATGGGGAGGCCCGGCAGCGTTATCATGAGGGTGCAGACGCCAAAATATTTGCTGTTCTTGCCGAACTGGTCGACGGCGGTCCTCTCGTCCGGGTTGTTCATAAAGTTGACAAAGCGCCTCAGGATCTCCGGGTCGAACTCAAGGGTGTTCTTCATTACCTGGCGGTACTTGGCATTTTCTTCGTCGCGGAGCATGTTCATGAAGGCGCTGTTGTAAACCCTGTGCATTCCCAGCGTCCTCACGAAGTAGCCTTCGAGCAGCCAGAAGGCCTCGGCGAGAAGCAGCGTGTCCGGCGCCTCCTGCGCAACGCGGTCCACCACCTCGCGCCAGAATTCATTGGGCATGAGGGAGTTGAACTGATGTTTCGTGAGGCCGTGCTCAACGCGCGTGGGGATCGCCCCTCCTGTTCCGGGTTCGGGGAACCACAGGCGCTGGTAGTGGCGCTTCGTGAGCGTCATGGCGGCGTCAAAGCGGATGATGGGGAATCGCTTTGCGACGGCGATGATCGTGTTGATCATTGCCTCACGCACTTCCGGGTTGAGGTAGTTGAGCTGTGCCGTATCGTTCCAGGGCATGCTCGTTCCGTCGTTGCCGTGGTAGACGTATTTTTCGTCCCCGGTCCACCTGTCTCTCCGCTTAAAGACCACGGCCGCGTCAGTGCGCTCATAGTAGTGGTCTTCGATAAAGATGGAAACGCGCTCGTCATGGGAGAGGTCAAGGCCTCCGTAGGCGTACCAGGGAAAAGGGTTCTGGTCCAATGAGATGAACCAGTCGGGGTGTTCCGTCATCCACCTGGAATAGATGCCCACGTGGTTGGGCACCATGTCGCTTGCCAGCCTGATGCCGCGTTCCCAGGCACGCTCCCTCAGGCTGTTGAATGCCTCGTCGCCCCCGAGGTCAGAGGCGATGATGTAGTCGTAGAGGGAATAGGCAGACGGAACGGCCTCGGGGTTGCCGCAGAGCTGCTTGATCTTCTGCGACGCGGGGCTTCGCTCCCAGACGCCTATGAGCCACAGGCCCGTGATGCCCCTTTTCTGCAGGGCATCGAGCTCTTCGTCGGGGACCCCGTCGAGCCTCGTAATGTGGCGCTGATATTTTTTAGAAAGCTGGTCGAGCCAGACGTAGATGTTCTTCGCGATGAGGACGAGACGCGGCATCCACTCGCTGTCCGGCGTGAAGTGTTCCGGTTCGAGCTCAAGCCCGAGTTCTTTAAGCCTTGCAACCTCTGACGGCCCTGCGCCCATGAAGGGAAGCTTCTGTTCTTCCTTGAAGAGGTCGAGGCTCTTGAGGATAAGCGGCAGGTATTTGCGAAGGATATAACCCCAGCGCTCCATGATGTACGCAAGCTGCCCCGAGAGGGAATGGGGGACGGCAAGGGCAGGGCTCCTCAGCATATCGACGAGGCCCTGGTGGTCTGGGCCGAACGGAGGTTCTGAATGAAAATGGTCTACCAGCCCTGATATGATCTGGAGATAGGCCGTTTCCTTTTTCAGGCTGACGTCGTCGAAAAGCTCGAAGAACGGAGAAAAGGCCGGATTCATGTTCGCAAGCCACAGAAGAAGCATCTCCTCAAGGACGATCTGCCTGTTCGGGATCCCCTCTGTGTTGCCGTTCAGGTAATCTGCGATGCCGACCTCGTTCTTGTACACCCGAAGCGGCGGAAAGGCGTCAACAAAATGATGCATTGCGCCTTCGACGTTTTCCCTGCCAAGCCTTTCATTCAGCGACGAGAGCGCCTGCGCCATTGTTTTTTTGTTGATATCATTCCGGTACTGCCTGGCGACGTAGTGGAGGATCTCGTCGATGAGTCCCATGGCGATCAGCTGCCCTGCCTTGACTGCTCCTTCAGGAAAGCTTATAAGGTCTTTTTTTTCGTTGATCTTCTGGGCAAAGACGCGGGCAGCGTAAAAGTTCGTGAAGATGACGTTGCCGCTGAGAGAAAAAAGGGCCTCGCTGAAACGGTAGAAGTCCCGCGACCTCCGGGAGACGTGGAATTCCATTGTAGGGGCGCTGTGCGCTGGTTTTCGTGGATTTTCTTTCATGAGATGTTATTGCACATGATAACACGGGCGTTTATGTTAGTCAACGTGAGTATGCCGGAAAGAATTTTTTGTCGATTCTATTTGCCTGGACCGGTTTCATTTGTTACATTATGCAGAATTTATGCTGACGCAACCCTCCACGCTTACTGTTCCCAACGATATCTCTTACCTGCCTGCCATTCAGGCGTATACAAGGGAAATAGCAGAGAAGCTTGGCTTCCAAAAGATGGATGTTCAGATGATGCTCCTTGCGCTGGAAGAGGCCATAGTCAATATCGTAAAGCATGCCTTTGAGCCGTCAGAAAAGGCTACCTATCAGGTTATCCTGGAGCCGATCTCAGCGGGGCTGAAGATCATCCTTAAAGACAAGGGCCTTCCCTACGCCCCGAGCCTGGTTCCTGAATATGGCGTCCCAACAGATCTTGACAATATCCCCGGTGCGGGCCTTGGTCTGTACCTTATGAAAAAGAGCGTTGATGAGCTGGACTTCTATAACCTCGGGAGAGAGGGGAAGGAACTCCACCTCATAAAGTACCTTCATTACAAGAGCATCGAGGATTACCACAAAAAGAGCGAGCTCGAGCTTTTCCCCGCCCCTGATACGGCAGAATCGTATGCGGTTGAGAAAAAGAGGTTTACCGTGCGCCTGATGAAGCCCTCTGAGGCGCATGCCGTTTCAAAGCTCTTCTATCGCGCCTACGGCTACACTTACAGCATTGACACTATTTATTATCCTGAAAGATTTTCCCGGCTTTACGAGGAGAGGAAGGTCATATCGGTGGTAACCGTCACGGACGATGATGAGGTGGTGGGCCACGTGGCCATCGTCAGGGACGATCTGGAGGAGAAGGTTGCCGAGGCGGGCATGGCGGCGGTGCAGCCTGATTTTCGGGGACAGGGGTGCCAGAACATAATGATCGGGAAACTCGTGGAAGAGGCGCGCAAAGCAGGGTTGATGGGCATTTTCAGCAAGGCCACGACAAATCACATCTATGCGCAGAAAGCCGGCCTCAAGGTAGGGTTCAAGAGGTGCGCCATAGCCATTGGCGCCATTCCCGCGGACAGGACCTACAAGGGTATCCAGGAAGCTCTTACCCAGAGAGAATCAGTTGCATACGGGTTCCTCCCTATCGAAAACCCGCCCGGGATAGCCCTCTTTCCTCCGGAACATCATGCTTCTTTTATCAGGAAGGTCTACCAGGATATCGGCCTGGACAGGATCTTCAAGGCGTCGGAAGGGGCTTTATCGACGGAGGGGATGGAGGAGCGGACGAGCGTTTCGGTCAGCGTCCTTCCCGGATACAACAAGGCGACGATCGAAATACACCGCTACGGAAAGAATTCTGTGTCGGATGTCAGGGCTATACTGAAAGAGCTTTGCATTAAGAAGATCGATGAGATCTTGCTCCACCTGTGCCTTGAAGATCCTTATACGGGGGCGCTCTGCTCGCGGTTCGAGGAGCTGGGTTTTTTTATGGCAGGCGTTCTCCCCTTTTACCACATCGGTGATACGCTTATCCTGCAGTATCTGAACAATGTTCATATCGATTACTCGAAGATCCAGGTCGCGCCCGGGGCAGCGCAGGAGATCCTTGATTACGTGAGGTCGCACGACCCGAACATCGTTTGATGCCATAAAAGGCAGCGGATAGCCGGCAGGAGGCCTGCCGTTCCCGGTATCGCTGTTAATATTTTTTTATCGCGTTTTTAGCTGCCACAAGAGAAAGCCCAAAGGCGGCGAGGCAAGACAATCCACCAAATATATATGTGGCCTGAAATCCCTTTAATAATGCCCCGTGGGGAATATTGACATTGAGGAGGCTTGCTTTTGCTGAAGAGGCGCCTGGAATAGCATGGGAAAAGACCGTCTCGAATATGGCAACCCCGAAGACGTAGCTTAAATTTGTTGTAGTATTGAATAGCCCGGAGGCAACGCCGTGCTTGTTTTCCGGCGCGAGGCTCATTACCTGGTTGTTGTTCGGAGAGAAAAAGAGGACATAGGACAGCGCAAGCCAGATGAGAAATATGAAGACGAACAAAAAGCCCTGGAACTGAAGGCTGAAGGAAAATACAAATGCGCTCACTGTAGCCGAAAGCATGGCAATCGAACATAACGTTCCCGGTTTTATCTTGTCGGAAAGCCTTCCTGCATATGGCGATATGAGGACATAAATTATTGAATACACCAGGAGCACCATGCCTGTCTTCTGGGGGTTCAGGCCTTTTATGATCTCCAGGTAGAAGGGGAGCAGAAAGGCGTTGCCCGCGATGAGCAGGTACGCCATGAATGTTGCGGACAGCACGAGGGTAAACCTTAAATCCTTGAAAAGCGCTAAGTCCAGCAGCGGGGCTCTGCATCTCTTTTCGCGGACGATGAAAAGCGAGAGCACTACAAATGATGCCAGAAAGCTTAAAACGATGGGCGGGGAGACCCAGCCCAGCTCCTTTCCCATGTTAAGGGCCCAGAGGAGCAGCGCAAGGCCTGAAAAGCTCAACGTGGCCCCGATGAGGTCGAATCGCTCCGGTCCACCTGTCCTTGTTTGAGGCTTTTCGTCCGGTATCTTTTTGCTTGCAACGATAAAGGCGATGATGCCGATAGGCACGTTGATGAGAAAGACCCAGTGCCAGGAGAGGTAGCCTGTTATCAAGCCGCCGGCAGGGGCTCCCGTAGCAACTCCAAGCGCGGAGGCCATGGATGTGATGCCGAAGGCCCACCCCGTCCGGTCGGGCGGTATGAACTTTGAGATGATCGCAAAGCTTGTGGCGAGAAGCATGGCGCTTCCTATGCCCTGAACGAAGCGGGAGACGATCAGCGCATCTATGCTATGGGAAATGCCGCACAAGAAAGAGCCCGCAACAAAAACAATGTAGCCGATGATGAATATCCTTTTTAATCCCACCCTGTCAGCCAGCTTTCCGAATAGCAGAAGGGAACTGGTTATGATCAGGAGGTACGACATGACAATGCGGGAGGCCTCGCCGGTGCCGATATTAAAATCATGGGAGATGGTCGGCAGAGAGACGTTGACCGTGTAGTTGTTCAGTCTTGCCATAAAAGAGCTGAAGGCGACGCTTATGACTATGAGGAACTGCTGAGACCTGTTGGTGATCATTTTCTGCACAAGGTTCTCATTTTTGCCACGCCTTTTCAAGCCGTTTTTTTGAATTTGCTTGTTTAAACGACGCAGATTAACTACAATTGCATGCAAATGAACTACCCCGCAGCAAGCTGCGTGGTACCAGAGGATAGAAACAGCATGATTATGCCCCCTCACCCTGGCCCTCTCCCGCGAGGGGAGAGGGAAAAGTGTTGACCGCAGCAAGCTGCGGGGTATCATCCGGGTTGAATAAAGCAGAACAGGAGATAATGGAAGAATGCCCTCATCAGCAGAACTGATTATAAAGGATGCTCCGGTAAAAGAGCTGTCGCCGACCAGGATGTTCTACATCGACAACATGAGGCTTTTGTTCACGGTGCTTGTCATCCTCCACCATGTAGCCCTTACCTACGGCGCCCACAGCGGCTGGTATTATTATGAGAACACCGACGATGCGTTCACGAACCTTGTCCTTACGCTCCTCATGACATTGAACAGGACATGGGTGCTGGGATGCTTTTTCATGATAACAGGATACTTCACGCCTGGCTCGTACGACCGTAAGGGCATTTTCGGCTTCCTGAAGGACCGGCTTATACGGCTCGGCATACCGCTTGCGATCTTTGCGTTCCTGGTGCGCCCTTCGATCGTATACCTCATGAACAGGGGAGCCTTCGCCGCAGAATATTCTTTCTGGGAAAATATACTCTTTTTGAAAAACGTTGCGCCGGGGCCTGCGTGGTTCCTGGAGGTGCTCCTGGCCTTTTCCGTTGTGTATGGCTTGTGGCGCTGCGGGCGAAAGCCTTCCGGCGCACTGAAAAAAAAGGGTGCGTCATTCCCGAAAGACAGGGCCATCATGCTGTTTATCCTTATGCTCGCAGCCGCTACCTTTGTTATCCGCGTCTATTTCCCGACAGAGAAGCAGATCTTTCGCCTGCGCATAGGCAACTACGCGGTATACATAGCGTTCTTTGTTGCCGGGATCATGGCCTATCGCAACAGGTGGCTCGAGGGGATCACGGAGGCCATAGGCAGGCGGTGGACGGCCATCACGGCGGCTGCGGCTCTCATATATTGCATCATTGTTTATGTTGCATGGTCGTCACAGGCGGACCTTTCATTTCTCAGGGGAGGGACCTCGGTGAAGACGCTCTTGGCAACTTACGTAGAAACGGTTATCGCCATCGGGAGCACGATAAGCCTCTCCTATATCTTCAGGAGATTCTTCAACAAGCAGCCGGTGGTCGTAAAAGGGATGGCTGACGACGCATACGCGGTCTTTATCTTTCACGCGCCCGTTATCGTTGCTTATGCCTACTTCACCAGGAATATGCTCAGCGGCTACCCTTTCTTAAAGTTCATCACGGCGTTCATTGCCGGCAGCGCGCTTTGCTTTCTTGTGTGCCATTACGTCGTAAGAAAGCTGCCTTTTGCACAAAGGGTGCTCTGAACGATCATATCCTTTTTAATAATTTCTCTTCTCCAGGTTTCAGGCCTATGTAGAGGCAGGTAATGCCGAAGGTGAGGGGGTGCACAGCGACCTCTTTGAGGCCGAGGCCTTCAAGGGATCCTGCGAATTCGGCAGGCGGGGGAAAGTTCATGATCGAGTCTGCCAGGTAGTGGTAGGCGCCTGGGTTTGCCGTGATCCTTCCTGCAATAAATGGAAGGATTCGGTTCAGATAGAGCCTGATAGCATTCCTGAAGAGGGAGCGCCTCGCGAACGTCATCTCCAGAACCATGAGCCTGCCGCCCGGTACCAGCACCCGGATCATTTCTTTGATGGCCCTTTTTCTGTCGGGTACGTTCCGGATGCCGAAGGCGATGGAAACTACGTCAAAGGCGCTGTCGGCAAAGTGAAGTGATTCGGCATCGCCCTGCACCAGGGAGATCTTTTGGCCAAGCCCTTTGCGGGATACCTTCTCCTTGCCTGCTTTAAGCATGCTTTGTATAAAGTCGAGGCCCGTTATGCCGATATCGGGATGTACAGCCGAGGCGCAGACAGCAACGTCGCCGGTCCCTGTGGCAACGTCAAGGAGGCGGAAGGTTCTGAAAAAGCGCATCTTCTTTACGGCAAACCTGCGCCAGTATATATCGACCCCCATGCTGAGCACATGATTCAGGAGGTCGTAGCGCTCAGTTATCGTTGAGAATATTTCTTTGACGATCCCCCTATGCTCTGCGTTGCTGATGTGCTTTACGGAAGGGTACCTGTTCTTCGGATGTTTTTCCATCGGGGGTTGTCACCATTTGTGCCGGCTATTGTGTGGCAGCGATGCTCTTGATCTTTTCAAGATTTTTTTCGATCTCTTTGATATAAGGGTTATCGCTGCTGTTAAAATGATATGCGAGGTACGTGTAGACGGACCCCATCATCTTGAAGCGCTCCATGACGATCTTTTCGAAAAAGACAGGCGTGTTCACGATGAGGTGGCCGCTGTCGCTGAACAGCGTTGATCCCCTGCCGTACAGGCTTTCCATCCCCTCAAAATTATACGCCTCTTCAAATTCAAGGTAGAGGGCGGGGAGCTTGTCTACGTAGTCCGAGGCCGACATCTGCCCCAGGAGGTCTGCGGTGCCGAGGGCGTATCCGATCACCCGCTCCTCGCCTGAATGAAAATGCACCTTGTTGTCAAAGATGACCCCGGTGCAGCGGATGGCGTTCTGAACGCTGACAATGCTGTCTTTGTCGAGGCCGATCCCGGGAAGGTAGGCCCCTGCAAAATCGATGCTCCGCTGAACGTGGGTGAAGGTGTATTTTGCACCTGTTCCCTCTGTATCGTCATCGCATTTTATATAGCCCGTATCATGAAGGATGACCGCTATAATGCCGAGCATATAATATTCTTTGGAGACGAAGGGGTCGCTTTTGCTTTTGTTCCAGCCGTCAATGATCTCTATGAAGGGCGGGATCGTCTGGAGGGTATGGATGATGTTGTGGTACCTGGTATCGCATTTCAGGAAGCCCTCTGTCTTGCCGTCGAACAGGTTTATGGAATCCTGAAAGACGCGCTCGACGAGGCGGACATCATCGTCGTTGTAGTTCGACCTGCATATAGCCTTGATCTCTCCCAGGATATTCTCATAGGTCAGGACGCTGTTTGGGGGCATATGCGATTCCCTCCGGATAGATTGTCATACTTTGCATTATTCTAAATAAAAAAAAAGGAATAATAAAGAAAAATATTTGGAATTAGTACTCTATCCCTTTCCGCGCTGCTGCACCCTTCCGGTAAGGGTGCCTCACTTCGGTGACCTCTGTTATAAGGTCGGCCATTTCCAGCAGGCGGGGGTGGGCGTCCCTTCCGGTAAGCACCACGTGCAGGTTTTGCGGGCGCTTAGCAAGGGCGTCCAGCACTTCGTCGACGGGAAGCAACCCATAGGAGATCGCATTATTTATTTCATCCAGTATTATCATTTCGTATTTTCCGGAAAACAAGGCCTCTTTGCAGGCCTCCCATGCCTTCCGCGCAGTCTCTATATCTGCGGGGTCGGGGTTTTCGGGATCCACATGGACAAAACCCTTGCCGAGCGGGTGGATAGAAAAGTCAGGCGAAAGCCTCTTTGCCGTCTCAAGCTCTCCGTATCGCCACGTGCCTTTGAGGAACTGGAGCATGATGACCCTGGCCCCGTGCCCCAGGGCCCGCATTGCCATGCCCAGGGCAGAGGTCGTCTTTCCCTTCCCGTTGCCGGTCAGGACGACTATGTACCCCCTCTCCTGTTCTGCAGCGTCTTTGTCCTTGTCAGGGGCGTTTTTTTCGGAAATATCCATAAGATCACGCTGGAAAAAAGTATACTATTTTTTGCAGGAAAGTTGCAAACCATCGCAAGCATGGCGACGTTCAAAACGCTGAATTCTTGACCTGAATAATTTTTAGGTGGTATCATTGAAGAAAATGCAGGCTTGAGGAAGAATCTATGTCAAAAAAACTTATATTGAAAGAATTGAGCCGCTACAACATCGGCACCTATGCAGACATCATTTACCGGAACGCCCTCCTCAGGGCAGACCGCGAAGTCTTTGTGTATGGCGAACAGCGGGTAACCTTTTCTCAGTATAACGGCCGCGTCAACAGACTTGTAAACGCCCTTTTGTCGCTGGGGCTCAAAAAGGGCGACGGGATCGGCCTTCTTTCCTGGAACTGCCTCGAGTGCACCGAAGTTACCGGGGCCGCAATGAAAGGAGGATTTGTCGTGTGCCCCATCAACCCCAGGATGGGCGCTGATGAACTTCTTTACATCATCAACGACTCCGGGGTCCGCGCATTGTTCGTCGGCCCCGAGTTGGCAGAAACCGTCAATAACATACGCCCGCGCTTACCGCAGGTTTTTCATTATATTTCGTTGGAAGGGAAGGCCGGCGGCATGCTTGATCACGATGAGCTTCTTGCCCGCTTCCCCCAGGAGGAGCCTCCTGCCGTGGTCGACGAAGACGATCCCTTCATCATCTTCTATACAAGCGGCACCACCGGAGTGCCGCGCGGCGCCATCTACACGCATTACCGGAAGCTCGAAGAGGCCCGGACAAAGGTGTTTACGATCGGCGTTCGGCCGGAGCACAGGCACATCATGATCCTCCCTCTCTTTCACATCGGCGGCTGGTCCCACTTCTGGGCATTTTTCTGTGCGGGGGCGTGCAACGTGATCATGCCGCAGCGCTCCTTCGACGCTGCAGCCACCATGCAGGCCCTCGCAGACGAGCAGGCAACGGACATCCATATCGTCCCTACTCATCTGGTAAGCATGCTCAACGTGCCCGGGATGGACCGTTATGACCTCAAAAGGCTGAACCGGATATGGTATGCGGCCTCCCCCATGCCGGTCGAGCTGCTCCGCAAAGGGATGGACAAGTTTGGCCCCATCTTTGCCCAGGGCTACGGGCAGACAGAATCAGGCCCCGATATCTCGATCCTGTCGATGGAATCGCACAACGTCGTCAATAGGTCCCCTGAAGAGCAAAAGGTCCTTGCCTCCTGCGGGCAGCCCTGCCTGTGGGTCCATGCGAGGATCGTGGATGATAACGGCGATGATGTGGAGCCGGGCGTTGTGGGCGAGATCATCGTTCAGAGCAAGTCCGTTATGGTCGGCTACTGGCACAGACCGGACCTTACCAAAGAAACGATCGTAGATGGATGGCTCCATACCGGTGATATGGGGTACTACGACGACCAGGGATATATGTATATCGTCGACAGGAAGAAGGACCTGGTGATATCCGGGGGAGAAAACATCTATCCGCGCGAAGTGGAAGAAGTGCTCTACCGCCATCCGGCAGTAATGGAGTGCGCCGTAATAGGCGTCCCCGATGAGAAATGGGTGGAGAGGGTCCATGCCGTGGTTGTTCTGAGACCGGGGCACTCCGCCACCGGAGAGGAGATCTCCAATTTTTGCAAAGAAAACCTCGCTCGGTACAAGGCGCCGCGTTCAGTAGAGTTTGTCGAATCCCTGCCCAAGAACCCTCAGGGGAAGATATTGAAAAAGGAATTGAGGGAAAAATATCGCAAAGCAAAGTAACGCGCAGGGCTTCACAACGTGATCACCAGCCGGTCATTTTTTAAGAATTGAGAGGTAGTAGCTCTTGAAGAACAGGCCGTAGACCATTGCCGTGAGAAGTACGGAGGAAAGGAGAACGGCATAAATGTTGGTGAAGATGTATCGCGCCAAGGCGATGAAGAGCGTGAGGATGATGCCCGCGAGGAGCGTCTTGATGATATCCCTGACCGTCCTCTTTGCCATGCGGTATTGGATCTTTTTCCTGAGCAGGACATAGAGGAACGCAAAGTTGTAAAGCGATACGATCGAGGTGGCAAGGGATATACCGAGGTTTTTAAGGGGGGCCATGAGGATAGACGCAAGCAAGGCATTGAGGAATATCGATGTTATGCCCACGAGGGCAGGGGTCTTCATGTCGTGGAGGGCGTTAAATACCCTTACCAGCGAAATAGAGAGGGCGTAAAAGATGATCCCTATGCTGTAGCCAAAAAGGGCGCGGTTCGTGATATACGTTTCATGCGCCCCGAAGGCGCCCCTCTCGTAAAGGATCTTTGTGCAGACGTCCCCGACCGTACAAAGAAGTATAGTCGAGGGTATCAGCGTGATGCACAGGAGAATGATCGAGCTGTCTATATGCGCCGTTATGCCGCGCCAATCCCTGTTGTGGTAAAACCTGGAGATCTTTGAGAACGTGACCGTATAGACAGGCACGGCAAAAAGACTGAAGGGCAGGATAAATATCCTGAACGCATAGGACAGAGAGGCAACCTCGCCCTGGGGGAGATAGGAGGCGATGATCCTGCCGATAAAGCTGTTGATAGGGACGATAGACGTAGCTATCAGCGCGCCCAGAAAGAGGTTCCTGGCTTCCGGAAAGGAAGGGTGGCTGAAGTCCATTGAGAGGCTGTAGCGGATGCCCAGCCTTCTTAAGTAAGGGTATTGCATGATGATCTGCATGAAGGCGCCGGCGGTGACCCCGATAGCGAGGCTGTATATGCCGAACCTGTCTTTCAGGGTGAGCGCCGCGGCGATAAAGGCGATGTTCCAGAGAATGCCTGACATCTCCGGCGCGGCGAAGTGCTCCTTTGCGTTGAGGAAGGCCTTCATGACCGACAGCAGCGTGTGGAGCGAGATGACAGGTATCATGATGACAAAGAGGTTTCTCGTGACCTCCTTTGCTTCGGGGCTGAAGCCGGGTGCGATCATGCCTGTGATGGCTGCGCTGAATATAAAAAATACAATTGAGACGAAAAAGGTGATCAGCAGGGAGAGGTTGATGAACGTGGAATAGATCTTTGAATATTCGTCGTGGTCATGCAGGTACTTTGTGCAGACGGGTATGAGAAAAGCGCTCGTCGCCCCGGAAAAGAAAAGGGTTTGAACAAGCTCGGGGAAATTGAAGGCGACGATGAATGCGTCGACGAGAAGGGTGGCGCCGAAAAGATATGCCTGGATCGCCTCCCGGATGTAGCCCAGCGGCCTGCTGATAAGCGTTACCAGTGTTATAACAGAGCCTTTTTTGACGATGTCCCGGGCAGGGTTGCCCGGGGAGCGCGTTTCAGATGTTTTCTGTTCCAATGTTTTTTCTCTTAACTGTGCGGCGAAGCTTGTTGAGCGCCTTCTGCTCTATCTGGCGGATCCGCTCTCTTGTGACGCCGAACGTTTTGCCGATAGATTCGAGGGTTTGGGGCTCTTCGCCATCGAGGCCGTACCTAAGGGTTACGACCTTCTTTTCGTCGGCGGTGAGGGTATCGAGCCAGGAGGCCACCTCTTCCGCCCTCTTTGTATGCTCAAGGACTGAAAGGGGCTCCTCGATGAAAGGGTCTGCCAGCACCTCTTCAAGGGTGAGCTTGCCCTCTTCATCGATGAGCGTCTCCAGGGAATAGGTCTTGATTATCATGGAGAAGAGGTTTTTTATAAACTCTATTTTAAGGCCCGTATCCCTTGCCAGCTCTTCGATCGAAGGCTCTCTTCCCTCCTTTTCCATGTAATGGCTCGTCAGCTTTGATATTTTATGGATCCTTGAAGAAACGTGTACGGGGAGGCGTATTGTCCGCGAGTGGTTCGCTATCGATCTCTCTACTGCCTGCTTTATCCACCATGTCGCATAGGTAGAGAACCTGCATTCCCTTGCAGGGTCAAATTTTTCAACTGCCCTGATCAGGCCGATATTCCCTTCTTCGATGAGGTCAAGGATCGATATGCCCTGATTTGTATATTTCCGCGCTATCTTGACAACGAGCCTCAGGTTTGCCTCTATCAGTTTTCTTCTGGCCTCGGGATCGCCCTGCGCTATCCTTGTTGCATAGGCCTTTTCTTCCTCAAAGGAGATGATGGGAAGCTTCCTGAGATCCCTCATGTAGAGCCTTTCAACCTTCATCTCTTCATCTACAGAGGAATATGAGCTGCGGCCTTCTCCGTTCAATCTCTCCAACCGCGCTCTCCTATCAGCTTTACAAACCTGCACCCGCCGTGATTTTCCTCGCTGTAATGGTTGGCTTCTTCGCAGGTATAAACGATAAGGTCCTGCGAGAATTCATTCCCGATGGGGATCACAAGCCTGCCCCCGACGCTTAGCTGTTCGAGCAGCGGCTGAGGAGGATTGGGGGCGGCAGCGGTCACGATTATGCCGTCATAGGGGCTGTGTTCCTTCCAGCCCAGCGTCCCGTCCCCGATGGTAATAACTATATTGCGGTATTTCAGGGTGTCGAAAAGCTTCCTGGCTCGTTTCGCGATTGACGGTATCCTCTCTATGGTATAAACCTGTTCGGCAAGCTCGGCCAGGACGGCTGTCTGGTAGCCTGACCCGCTCCCTATCTCAAGGACCTTTTCCCTGCCCGTAAGCCGGAGAAGTTCCGTCATGAGCGCCACTATGAAAGGTTGGGAGATCGTCTGTTTTTCGCCGATAGGCAGGGGATGATCCTCGTAAGCCTGCGGCCAGAGGGCTTCGTCGAGAAAAAGATGGCGCGGCACCTTTTTCATCGCGTCTATTACCCGTTTATCCCGGATCCCCCGCGGGGTAAGCTGGGCATCGACCATCTGTTGCCTTTTGCTCTGGAAGTTGTTCAGCATTATAATGAAAGTTCTTTTGCCCTCTTGCTTGCCTTCTCTATCGCTTCAATAACGATCCCCTTGAAGGCCTTTTCTTCGAGGACGGCGATGCCGGAAATAGTTGTTCCGCCGGGCGATGTGATCATATCCCTCATGACCGTAGGATGCATCCCTTCCTCTTCAAGCATCTTCAGAGTGCCTTTAACCGCCTGTGCGGCGATGACCCTTGCCTTTTCCCTCGGGATGCCGACCTTCAGGCCGGCGTCGATCATCGCCTCGAGAAAGAGAAGGAAAAATGCAGGGCCGCTGGCGCCAAGCGCCGTCATCGCGTCCATAAGCTCCTCCCCGATCTCAACTATCTTTCCAAGAGGCTCAAAGAGGTCTTTGACCTTTTTCAGCTCTTCCTTTTTTACGGCCTTATTGTGCGCAATGCCGATCACCCCTTCGCCGACCTTGACGCAGATGTTCGGCATTACCTTGACGACCTTAACGGGCTTCCCTATGGCTGAAAGTATATTTGAGGTTGTTACCCCGGCCATTATCGTAATGATGATCTTGTTGAGATCAAAAAAAGGCGCGACCTCCGCAAGCACCGTTTTCGAATCCTGCGGCTTGACGGCAAGGATAATATAATCGGCGCCCGACACAAGCCCGCTGAGCTTTCCGGACTCCTTGATCCCGAAATTCTTTTTAACAGCGCGCGCCCGCTCCTTTTTGACTTCAGAAAATATGATCGATTCTTTTTTAACGCCCTTTTTCAGAAGCGCCTTGATTATGGACTCGCCCATATTCCCGACGCCGATGATGCCGATTGTTTTCATCCCCGACCTCCTTGTTTCTTATAACAAATAGGCGGAATATTTTAAAGCTAATTCTACCGAGAGCTTTCAGCTATCAGCAGTCAGCTTTCAGCAAAATCTGTTCAACGTTCAAGCTGAACAAACAAAACAGTATAGTATGGCAGGCTAAGCAGGCAAGCCTTATTGGTTGTGGCCGTGCGCTGATGGCTGTATGCTGACAGCTGACGGCTGTTGCCGTCACCCGATGATATGTATCTTCTTCTTCTCGGGCCTTTTCCTGATAAGGATGTACGTGGCGCCGGGGCCGCCGTCCGGCATTGTCGCGCTGGAAAAGGCAGCCACCCATTTTCTGTGCATTGCCTTCACGATCCATTTCTTGAGATTTTCCTTTAGCAGCGGCGCATCCTTTGATTTCAGCCCCCTGCCGTGGACGACCTTCACGCAGTTGTGGCCGGAGCGGATTATCTCTCTGATAAACGACTCGAAGCGCTGCCTTGCCTCGTCGATCGCGCAGCCGTGGAGGTCGAGGACTTTTTGTACGGAAAATTCACCGTTGCGGAGCTTCAAGGACAACGGGGCTTGAGCCTTCAACGTGGCCTTCCATATATTCAGGCATGTTGGAGACGTTGAAAGCGCCGGCCCCCCTGACAGCCCTTTCGAGGATCCTGTTCGCATCCTCTTCGATGCGGGGCTCTAACTGTTTGCGCTGCCGCTTCTCAATGCGCATTTTCTTCTGCCGGTCAATGGCCCTGACGTCCTTCATTGCCTCGGAGAACGTTGTGCTGCCATCCGCCTGGCCTTCGGCGACAGGGATCCTGGTCTTTTTTATAAATTCGGGAAGGTTTGAGAACGGCCGGTATGCCGGCCTCTTTTTGTCCACCGGCGTTGTCTTTACAGGGGCCCTCTTTCTGTGATGGTGATGCTGTAGCTTTTTGTCAAGTCGCGAAATTCCAAAAGCTTGACCTCAAATTCTGTTGTTGCGCCTGCTTCGATCGCGAAGGTATCTGAATATTGGATAATATTCGAGCCGCCGTCGTCGTAGAGCGTAACAATGGCGCTCGCAAGGACGTCTTCCGTCTTGCTGCTGCAAAGCTTCCCCTGAACCTTCCCCCAGAAAGGCAGGGCCGACTGTGCGCAGCATGGCGCGGGAGACAGGAGAAATATGTGGCTTTTCAGCTCTATCCCTGAAGAAATGCTGATCTCTGCCAGTTCAGGTTTTTCTAAAAGTCCGGTTTCCCGGCATTCGTTACTGTCGGCGGCATTCATTTCCATCTCCTTCTGCATGGCTCACGAACCTGATAATACCACAGAATGAGAAGCTTTGACAAGCCGCAGTATTTATAATAGATTATGGAAATGAACTGGCTGGCATATTCAATAGATTACGGAATTATAATCATCCTGGTGATCCTTTCGTTTGTCGCCCTTGCCATCTTTATTGAGAGAATTCTTTTTCTGAAAAGGCTGGATATCCGCAGCTATGAAGACGACAGAAAGTCTCTCGAAATAGACATGACGCGGAGATTATCCTTTATAGCGACGGTGGGGAGCAACGCGCCCTACATCGGCCTCCTTGGGACGGTCCTCGGCATCATGCTGACCTTTTATACGATAGGCACTGAAGGGTATGTTGATGCTACGAGGATAATGGTAGGCCTCGCCCTTGCCCTGAAGGCGACAGCCGTTGGATTGCTCGTCGCCATACCGTCAATAGTCTTTTACAACCTTCTCGTGCGAAAAGTGAAGGTCAAGCTCCTTGAATGGGACAGAGAGAATGGAAGAAAGAGAGTTTGATTACATCAACATGATACCTTTCATCGACGTTATGCTCGTCCTTCTCACGATCGTGCTGATGACGAGCACCTTCGTGGCAAGCGGGATCATACCCGTTGAATTGCCGAAGGTCGCCGGCAAGCACGAAAAGGCGATGAAGACGGGCATGATCGAGATCGACGGAAAAGGGGATGTGTACTATCAGGGCAGGCCGGTTGACCTCATTTCCCTGAAGAGCCGGCTCAGCGATGTTTCAAGGGACACGCCATTTCTCATAAGGGCTGACAGGAACATACCCCTTCAGAGCTTCGTTGAGGTCCTCGACGTAGTGAAGACCATGGGTTTCAGAAGGGTCAGCCTCCAGACAGAAGAAGCGCTGCAATGAGAGAGCATTGTACAGGCTTCACCTTCTCCGCAGCGGTGCACATCCTTATTGTCGCCGCCTTTTTCATGCTGCCCGTTGAAAAATACAGCAAGCCAAAAAATATGCTGATCGATTTTACCCTTGAAAAGAGCGGCAGGACCGGGGCCTACGGCGGCGGTGCGGCAGGCGCGAGGGGGGAGAGAGGGCAGGCCGGGGAACGGGGAACGAGGGACGTGGAACGGGGGAGAATGCACGAGCAGAGAGCTGAGAGCAGGGAGCACAGGGCGGAGAGCGTGGCAGCGAGTGCAACGCTGAAAGGCAATATGAGCGCACTGACAGCGGGGACAGCCGGAGCGAAGAGCGCAACAAGCCATTACTCCGACCCGCAGGGAGAGATGGCAGTGCATGGGAATATCGGTACAGGAGGAACGGCAGCCGGTACACAGGGCGGTCAATCGTCGGGGAAAGGAATAGCGGGCACCCCCGGAGGAGGGTGGGGGAGGACCCTTGACTACGGACGAGGGGGCCAGGCAGAACGGAGCTTTGCCTTCATCAGGGAAAACATCATGAGAAATATTACATACCCGGAGCGTGCCAGAAGGATGGGGTGGGAAGGAAAGGTGCTCCTCTCTTTTGTCGTACTGGAGAACGGCAAGGTGCAGGAACTGAAGGTCCTCAACAGTTCAGGCTTCAGGGCCCTTGACGAGAACGCGAAAGAGGCGGTGACGAAGACCACCTTCTCGCAGAAGATCCCGTATCGGATGGTTGTGGTATTACCTGTTGAGTACAGGCTGGAGTAAACAAAATATGAATCACCAATCACCAATAACCAAGCTCCAAAAAATCCCCAATACCCAATATTCAATAACCAAACAAAAACTTTATGGATTGCTTCACGTTTGGATATTCGGTCATTGGGCATTAATTGGTTATTGATGTTTGGTTATTGGTGATTGTTC
>JAKQBZ010000039.1 GCA_029559435.1 Deltaproteobacteria bacterium
TGCCTTGTCAATTGCATCTTTAAGCTTTTCAGGGGTAAAGGGCTTGACGATATAATTGTCAACGCCTGATTTGATCGCCTCCATGATGTTGTCCTTCTGCGCTTCGGCGGTGACCATTATAAATGGTATCTTCTTTATTGCGTCGTCCGCCTTGCATGCCTTAAGGAACTCTATCCCGGTCATCTCCGGCATGATCCAGTCGCTGATGATAAGATCAACGGCGTCGCCTTTTAAGACGGTAAGGGCGTGTTTGCCGTTCTCCGCTTCCAGGATGCTGTCCACATTGATCTGTTTCAGCACGTTCTTGATGATCTTTCTCATTGTTGCAAAATCGTCAACTACAAGGACTTTCATATAAGGCCTCCGTATCTGTATAAATGGCTGCTCAACACATACTCAACACTATTATCGAGCATGCCCGGAGAAACTTAATAAAAAAAGAAAATAACCAAACACCAATAACCAAGCTCCAATTAATCACCAATACCCAATTATTCAATCACCAAACAAAAGCCCTTCCAGTTTTTTCCCGTTCGGGTTGAGCTATCAGCTATGAACCATGAGTTGCTTTTCTCTCGATATACGATATACGAACTACGATATACGGTTTCTATGGCTTACTGATTTGCCAGCTCTTCGTTGAGGACGTCGGAAATAAACATATGCCCGGGGGCATGGGTAATGCAGACGTCCGGTTTTGCTTTCATAACCGCTACCTGGGGCGTCACGCCACAGGCCCAGAACAAGGGGACCTCGCCCTGTTTTATGGTCACGGCCTCCCCGAAATCCGGCCGCCCGATGTTCTTGATCCCGATCGCTGCCGGGTTTCCGATGTGCACCGGACCGCCGTGGACCGAGGTATATCGTGAGGTGATCCGGACGGCAGGCACAACCCTTTCGGGTGGCATCGGGCGCATAGTGACGACAAGCGTCCCCCCGAAGATGCCTGCGGCATTGCAGGGGATGTCGGTTATATACATGGGAACGTTCTTCCCTTCCTCGATGTGGCGGACTGGAATTCCTGCACGGATGAGCGCTTCCTCAAAAGAATAGCTGCAGCCAATAAGGAATGTAATGAAGTCTTCCTGCCAGAGCCCCTTTATCCCGGGAACAGTCTCCTCGAGCTTCCCCTTTCTGTAAATATTATACAGGGGAAGATCGGTGCGGATATCGGCCCCCGAAGACAAAAAGGTGGTTGCAGCCCGGCCCGGCTCCAGCACCTCAAGGAGCGGACACGGCTTTGGATTCCTCTGGCAAAAAAGCAAAAAGTCAAAGGCATACCTCTGCGGAAGCACGACGAGGTTCGCCTGCGCATAGCCGGGCGCCAGCCCCGCAGTGGGCTTTTTCCACCCGCCCTTCCGGATCATAGCCCTGACCTTCTCTGGATCATCATACTTTACCGTCGTTCTTTGCATGTTCTTCCTTGTTTATGCCTGCTTTATGGCACCACCATCTCCTGGGGCGATCAGCTATCAGCACACAGCTATCAGCTAAAAAAAGGCTTTGTGCTGATGGCTGATAGCTGAAAGCTGACGGCTAAAGGAGTCGTCGGCATGGAATGTCAATCATCGAATTTGCTATGAGCCATGAGCTATGAACTGTGAGCCGCTTCTCATCATAATCCTAGAAACGCCTTCCTGATCGATTCGGTATTGAGAAGCTCTTCGCCGGTTCCTTCCAGTATCGTGCGGCCTGTCTGGAGCACATAGCCGCGGTCTGCCAGCTCAAGGGATTCCCTGACGTTCTGCTCTACAAGGAGTATGGTCTTCCCTGCGCCCCGCAACTTGGCCACCGCGCCAAGCATCTCATCAACGAGCTTGGGCATAAGCCCCAGCGAAGGCTCATCGAGCATGAGGAGCTTCGGATTTGACATGAGCCCTCTCCCGATCGCGAGCATCTGCTGCTCGCCGCCCGACAACGTGCCGCCCGGCTGTTTTCTTCTGTCGGCAAGGCGCGGAAAAAGGTTATAGACATAATCGAGGTTGTTTTTCTTTTGCGCGGCATCATCGACGATATACGCGCCTATCTCCAGGTTCTCCTCAACGGTCAGGGGGTTAAATATAAGGCGCGCTTCAGGGACGTACGTGATGCCCCGCCGGACGATCTCCGGGGTAGACAGGCCCTGTATCTCCTCGTTCCCGAAATGGATCGTGCCTTTTGACGTGTGGAGGGCGCCAGCGATGGTCTTGAGCAGCGTCGATTTCCCGGCGCCGTTCGCGCCCACGACGGTAACGAGCTCGCCGTCATTCACAACGAGCGATACGCTGTGGATGATCGGGATCCCGCTGTACCTGACCTCTATCTCAGAGACCTTGAGCATATTTCTCCCCCAGGTATGCCTTGATCACGTTCTCGTCCTTTACGATATCAGCGGGCAACCCTTCGGCGATCTTCTCCCCGTAATCGAGGACGATCACCCGCTGGGACACCTTCATTACCATCTCCATGATGTGCTCTATGAGGAAGAGGGTAATCTTTTTCGCGCTGTTCAATCTTCTCAAGAGCTCCACCACCTCTTCTATCTCCGTCGGGTTGAGCCCTGAAGCAACCTCATCGAGCATGAGGAGCGCGGGCTTCGTGGCGAGCGCCCTGGCAAGCCCCACCTTCCTCTGGATAGCGATAGGGAGCTCGTTGATGTAATAATCTTTCACCGCATCAAGGGCAAGGTCCCCGAGGACGTGAAGCGCCTCGCCCCTCGCCGTATTCCTGTTGTTGGTCCTGCAGAAGGAGCCCACCATAACATTTTCAAGGACCGTCATCCCTGTTGTTACCTTCATGATCTGGAATGTCCTGCCGATCCCTGCACGGTTGGTCTCGAAAGGCCTGAAGCCGGTTACGTCCTTCCCCCTGAAGGTGACCTTCCCTGAATCCGGCCTGTGGTAGCCGACAATGCAGTTGAAAAGCGTCGTCTTGCCGGCGCCGTTCGGGCCGATAAGGCCGACTATCTCCCCTTCCTCAATTGTGAAGGATACGTTATTGTTCGCAACGAGCCCGCCAAAATCCTTCACAATATTTTCAACCGTCAGAAAAGACACTGCTAATGCCCCCTTTTCCTGAACTGTTCAATGATCCCCCATATGCCGCGGGGCTGGTATGCCGAAACGATCATGATAAGTGCCGCATAGATCATAAAATCGATCCCGGTCAGCCCTTTCTGCCCGCCGAGCCAGCTTCCCAGGAACCGGTCGAGGGGCACAAGAAATGCCGCACCGATGATCGGCCCCCAGAGAGAGGCGGCGCCGCCCAGCATCGCCATAAGGGCTATCTTGATCGAAAGGGACAGCTCCATGGTAGAGGCAGGATCTATGTAAAGGTTGTACACGGCCATAAAGCCGCCGCCGACAGCGACAAAGGCCGATGCGATGGAGTATGCCTTGATCTTGCACCAGCGGATATCGATCCCCAGGCTTTCCGCAGCGTCTTCATCGTCCTTGATCATCCTGAGCTGGTATCCGAGCTTCGATTTCCTGAACCAGTTCATGTAGAAGAGGGCTATATAGAAAAGCGCCATGATAAAATAGTAATAATAGGTGTCCGATTTGAACTGCATATACAGAAAATCCGGGTGGTCATGGATGGGCAGCTCTATGCCTTTCGCCGCGCCCACAAGGTTCCAGTTGTCGAAGATATCCTTGAGCACAAGGGACGTGCAGATGGTTGCAATGGCGAAGTAGTGCCCCTTGAGCCGGAAGAGAGGATAGCCGATGATGAATGAATACCCGACGGCGATGAGGATGCCGATCGGCATGGAGACCCAGAAAGGCACCTTCCACCAGACCATCATGAGCGCTACAGTATAGGAGCCGATCCCTACGTATTGCGCCTTGCCGAGCTCGACCTGCCCGCCGTATCCGCCTATCGTGTTCCACCCCATCCCGAAGAGGGAGAAGAGAAGGAACTGGATCATGACGGTCGTCGTGAAAGAGCCGGCGCCTATCCAGGGAAAGGCAAAGAGAAAAACGGAAAAGATGACAAGGCCGATCCGCTCTGCCTTTGAGAAATCGCTGAAGTCAAGGGCGTCTTTCAGTTTTTCCATCCGAACAATCCCTGGGGCCTGACGACCACGATGATAAAGTACGCGAGGTACACAACGGTGAACTTGAAGTGGGGCCCGAGAAAATCAGAGCCGATGAGATGTCCGAACACAGGAAAGATCATCTCCAGGATGCCGACGAGCAGCCCCGCGAAGAAGACCCCCTTGATGCTCCCGAAGCCGCCGAGGGCAACGCAGGCAAAGGCGATCATTACGAAGAGTATCCCCACCATCGGGTAGGCGTAGTAGAAGTTTACAAGCAGCCCGCCTGCCATCCCCACGGTGCCTCCTCCTATCGCCCATGCGATGGCATTCATGCGGTCCGTCCTGATGCCCATATAGGACGCCGCTTCTTTGTTGAGAGATGTCGCCTGGAGCGCCTTTCCTGTCTTTGTCTTATGGAGGAAATAGTAGACAACGGCAAAGGCTATGAGGCTTAAGATCCCTGCGGCGAGCTTTGTCCAGTCGAAGATGAAAGGCCCTACAGAGAGGCTCTTCCCGACGAGAAGCCCCTTATCGATCATCCGGTAATCGGCGCTGAAGAGGAACATGGCAAAATACTGCAGGAAGAGCATGAGCCCGAAGGTGCCGAAAAGCTGGGCGATCGCCGGCCCCCTGAGGAGGTACTTGATGAAGCAGTAATATGATGCAAGCCCCAGGAGCACTCCGACAACGGCCGACACCGGGAGGGCGATGAGGGGATCGATATGGAAAAAGAGGTTCGCCCAATAAACGGAGTACATCCCGAGCATAAGGAACTCTCCGTGGGCAAAGTTCACGATGTCCATGACCCCGAATATCACCGTAAGGCCAAGGGAGACAAGGGCAAAAAGAAGCCCCATAAGGATACCCTGGAGCAGCGCGTCAGCAATCAACATGGATTTACCTTTGTCGAAAATAAGAGGTTATGAGGGTAAGAAGTTAAGAATAGACAATCTCATCCTCTCACCCTCTCACCCTCTCATCTTCTCTCTATTTCCATCCCGGGAAAGGATAGATGAAATTGGCCGTTGCAAGATCAAAAGGATAGACGATCTCGAGGCTGACCTTGCCGTCCGCCGTTTTCTGATACTGGCCGATAAGGCCCCTGCCGAGAACGTTCTGCCCTTTGGCATCGAACTTAACGCCTGCCCACGGCATGACAAGATCATTTGCGGGGATGTTGATCTCATTGCAGGCCTTCTGGATCGCCTTCGGGTCTGTGCTCGCTGCCTTGTTCAGCACATATGCCCACGCCTGGACGCCAACAACAGATCTTGCAGTGGCGCCTGTCAGGTCATCGCCGTATTTCTTTTTATAGAGCGCGTTGACCTGGCCGGCGACCTTTTTTACCCTTGTGATCTTGTCGATAAAGACCGTCCTCGTCAGGACACCGTTTATATCTGCGCCGAGGGTCTTTGCGAAATCAGCCATCTCGAAGCCGGCATCCTGTCCCCAGAAAAACTTCGTCTGCGCCTTCATCCCTTTTAATGTCCTGATCATAAGGAGCGAATCGGAAAGGTATGCGGCAAAGAGCATTGCTGCCGGCTTGGCGGCGACAAGCGCCTTCGCCTCGGACGTGAGGTCAGGCGCATTTGCGTTGTAAAGGAGCCCCTTGGTGATCGTAAAGCCGTATTCTTTCGCGTAACCTTCGATCGACTTTGCAACGCTTGAACCCCATTCGGTATTCTCGCAGGCATAGGCGAGATTCTGGAGGTCCTTCTTCGGGACGGCCTTGACGCCCTTTACCTTGCCTTCTGTAAGGCCTTTCAGCAGCTCGAAGAGGTCCCTGTTGAAATAGTTGTCATGAGGAGTTGTCCTCCAGAACCACTTGAAGCCCCTCTCCGTCAGGTCGGGAGACGTGGAGGAGTCGTTGATCATGGGAATTCCGTATCGCTCGGCCACGGCGCTTACGGTCTTTGTCACCGCGCTGTTGTATGCGCCCATGAGCCCAACGACCTTGTCGTCGAGTATAAGGCTCTTGGCAAGATCGGCCCCGCGGTCCGGTTCTCCCCTGTGGTCCTTAAAGATCAATTTGATCTTCGCACCGCCCAGGCTCGGTATCCCGCCCCATTGAGCCATGGGGATATCCACTCCGGGCGCCTTGTCGTTGATGATGTCGGCGGTCAGCTCGGCAGCCCTCTGGAGGTCCCTCCCTATCGTTGCGAGAGCGCCGGAAAGCGGGTAGAGCACGCCTATCTTGATCTCCTTCTCTGCGGAAAAAGCCGCCGGTGAAGCAATGAGCAATGAAAGAAACAACACCAACGACAGAACTGCTGCATTCCTGATCTTCATCGTTACCCCTCCTGGTTTATTTTCTTTCAAGATCTATGATGAATACAAAATATGATCTTCTTTATCATGGCAACATGTTATAATATTGTTCTGCTTTCTCGTTCCACAGCCCTTCGGCCTCCCCCCGCGTGACCCTTTGGAACCTTACCATATCCAGAGGCTTGAGATGGGCAAGCAGGTCGCGGTCGGCCCTTATCACATGGCCGATCCTCGCGTAACCGCCTATCGTTCTTTCGTAGAGCACAATGATCGGCTGTCCGCCGCCAGGGACCTGGACAACGCCCGGCAAGATCCCTTCGGAGATAATGCTTTGCTCCGTCCCCTTTTTGAATTCGAGAGGCTTGCCTTCCAGGCGTATCCCTGTTCTGTTCGTTTTTGTCGTTACTTTATACCACGGGTCCCCGTCTTTTTCAAACAAACTCTTCAACGCCTCTGCGGAAAAATATCTCTCTTCCTCACCGTCAATTATCCTCAGAATGTGGGGCGCCTTCATCGACGGGATCAGCGATCCGGCAATAGCCCGTTCGCCTGCATCGCGAACATCCTTCAGCGCTATCCTGTCACCCTTCAGGAAGGGCCTTCCAGAGTAACCGCCGAAACGGCACTCAAGGTTTGTAGTATAGCTCCCTGCCACCTTAGCCGCATCGATAATACCGGAAAAGCCAATATAATAGCGAAGCCCCTCGGTCACCTCTTTTACCCTGATGGTGCTGCCGGCCTTCACCCTGAAAACCCTCCATGGAGCTACGGGCACGCCTTCAACAAATGCCGTAACCCATGCCCCGGTGATCGCGCACGATACATCTATGCTGGCCTTCAAAGAAAAATCGTGGCCCATCACCTCAAGGGCGGGCATGCCGGCGGCATATCCCAGAAGGCGGCACAGCGCCGTATATGAGTACCTGTCGAGCGCCGGCGACGGGGGCACGCCGATATCCGCATAGCCGTACCGCCCGCTGTCCACCACCATTGAAAGCCATGCCGGGTTGACAACCTCTATCATACCGGGACGAACCTCACCTGGTCGCCGATCTTCATAAGGCTGTACGGCTCCTGCCTGTGATCGAAAAGCCTCCTGTCTGTTTTGCCTATTATCCGCCATCCTCCGGGAGATTCAAAGGAGTATATCCCTGTCTGGAACTGGGCGATCCCCACAGACCCTTCGTTTACCTTCAGGCGAGGGGTCTCCAGCCGCGGCACAAAGAGCCGCTTATCCAGCGCTCCCATGTAAGGAAAGCCGGGCATAAAACCGACAGCGAACACCGTATAGACAGTGCCGGCATGTATCTCGATGATCTCATCCGGCGCAAGGCCGGCATAAGAGCAAACAAACTCCATATCAGGCCCGTACTGGCCGCCGTACATCACCGGAATGGTATGGGCTGCAGGGGCAGGGACGTCTGTTTCCGGCAGTTCTCGCTCCCTCTCCTGCAAATGTGCAGTAAGGGTGTCGAAATCTGTCAGCTGATCGTTGAAGTAAATGATGCAGGTTGTAAAGGATGGGATGATGTCGATGATCTCCTGCAGACGAAGAGACTTGAGGAAAAAATAATACCGCCTTACCTTCTCGTGGACATCGGCGCTGACGGCATTGCCAAAGACGATCCGGATGCCTTCCTCTCCATATCGCGCCCAGTTCATTATTTACACAAACTCGCAGAGTGGTTTGACGGTTATGCCTTCGGCGATCGAATATTCGCGGATCTTCTGCGCCGCTTCTATGCTTTCCATGTTATCTCCGTGGATGCACATGGTGTCGAGCTCCATCGCGATCCAGCGACCGTTGATGCTTTCAACCCCCTTTTCTTTCACCATCCTTACCGCTCTCCTGGCTATAAGCTCAGGGTCTTTCAGGACAGCTTCCTTGTATTTCCTGGGAAGAAGCTCGCCTTCATCGGTATACATCCTGTCGGGGAACCCCTCGAGGGCGACCCTGATCCCTTTCTGCCTGCATGCCTTTTTAAGCTCCGCCGCCTTTATCGTGCCGAGGGTTAAAAATATCACATTGCCAAAGGCCTTCGCCGCTGCCTCAACGATCCTGAGGTATGCCTTGTCGTTGTTGACCAAAGAATTGTAGAGGGCCCCGTGCATCTTTATATGCTGAAGGGACATGCCGTGAAGGGCCAGAAAACCGCCGAGCGCCCCGGACTGGTATATGACATAGTTCACCAGGTCTTCTTCGGCTGCATCCATGAACCTCCTTCCAAAGCCCATCAGGTCGGGGTAACCCGGGTGGGCGCCGGCCATCACATGGTGCTCCCTGCACAGCCTGACCGTCCTCTCCATCACATTCGGGTCCGAGGCGTGGAAGCCGCATGCGATATTTGACGACGTTATGTATTTTATAACCTCGTTATCCTTCCCGAGCGTATAATCCCCGAAGGACTCTCCCATATCGCAATTAAGATCAACGACATATTCCATGCGTTCATATTAACAAAAATGATCCCTGTTGTGAACAGATTTATTATCCCAACATGAGGCAAGTGGAAGAGCAGAGGATGGGGAGATGGGAGGATGGGAAAATGAGGAGATGGGAGGATGGAATGCTGGATGCTGGTTCAAACCAGTGACAAGCATCGAGTATCGAGAGACAAGGTTTTCACTTTCTCTATTCACTATCGCGCCTTTATGCTATAGACTATTCACTGCTTCTTATGAATCTGCTCAGTCTTTTTTCTGTCGGTTTCGTGCTTGGCCTCACGGGCGCCATGGCTCCCGGGCCGCTGCTCACCGTAACGATCAGCGAATCAGCGCGAAAGGGCGGCATTACCGGCCCACTGGTAGTGCTCGGCCACGGCATCCTCGAATTCGCGCTCCTCTGCGTCATCGTCTTCGGCCTCGGCAACCTGCTGAACAGCAGCATCGTTTTTTCCTTTATAGCCTTTTTTGGCGGCATCATCCTTATCTACATGGGGTCTATGACCATTAAAGATCTCAAACATTACAGCCTCAACGGCACAGCAACGCCTGAAGGGCGCGGCATGCACCCCGTCGCAGCAGGCATCCTCGTCAGCCTTTCAAACCCCTACTGGTTCATCTGGTGGATAACGATCGGCATGGGGTATGTAATGTTCGCAAAGGGGCTCGGCGTGCAGGGCGTTATCGCCTTCTTTGCAGGGCATATACTGTCAGACCTCGCCTGGTACAGCTTCGTCTCCTACGGGATACAGTTCGGCGGCAGATACATGAGCATAAAGGTCGTAAAATCTATCCTCTTCTTCTGCAGCATATTCCTAATATGTTTCGGGATCTTCTTCATCATCAAAGGTTATAGCCTTATCACATAGGCAACGTTCCATCGCCCGCTTTTCGACAAAGCGCGCCCTCCCTCTCACGCCTTACTCCTGGCGGCTTACGGGTGTTTTGCCCTGCGCCGTGGGCGGCTCACAGGTTGACTTTTTGTTTGGAATGATGTAATACATATGTAATGCCGCTCAGACAAAGAATAACGCTTCTGTTCATCTCCATAATGGTGATCCTCTGCTTCACCTCTGCCTATTCCCTTCTCAGCAGCGGCGGCACCCTCAGGAAAGAGATCTTCATCCACAAGATAAGCCAGTATTTAAAGACCGAAAACATGAAATTGGACAGGGGGCAGCTGCGGACCATCGCATCAATAGTCTACGAACAGTCAATCCTGCATGAAGTCGACTACAGGCTTATCCTTGCCATGATGAAAGTGGAAAGCAATTTCAGGCACGACGCCGTTTCTTCAATGGGCGCCAGGGGGCTGCTCCAGATCAAGCCTTCGCTGGCAAAGCATATCGCCCATCAGGCAGGGATACAATGGTCGGGATATAAAACCCTCGACGAGCCTCGCAACAACATCAAGATAGGCGTCTATTTTTTCTCCAGGCTGATAGATGATTTCGAGAACCCCCACTCGGCGCTTTACGCATACAACGTGGGGCCGACGAGGGCAAAGCGGAACGGGGCCAAGAACAGGCCTGCCAAAACATACAAAGGTTTTCCCAGGGTCGTCATGTCGGAATACGAAAAAAATACGGCCATACTTCCCGATCCCTAAGACCATTTCCAGCCCCATGCACATTTTTGTATCGCGCCTCAGCCTTCAATAGCGATGTTTGATCCTGACAATAACGGCTTTCTTTACATTACCGGCAAGATAGGGTCGTACCTCTCCTTTCTCCTCTCCGCCATCAACAGAAAAACGCTCATATTCTACGAAGCTGAAGATGAGGCGCTCCTTCTCCGGGAAGAGATAGAGTTCTTTTCGAAGAGAGACGTCCATATATTCCCCGCTTACTCAGACAGGGTTTTCGAACGGGAGGATGAAATAAAAAGAACGGCCTTTCTTTATCATCTGCTCTCGGACGACCGGTTCATCGGGCTGTTCCCCTACGGGGCCCTCGGACATCCTCTCGCCGGCCGCCAGGCAATAGCCGGAGGCGTCAAAAAGATCAGGTTTGGGGACACCGTCCTCCGGGAAGACCTTATAGGCTACCTTGAGGACAACGGCTATGAACTCTCCGCGCTTGTCCGGGAAAACGGAGAGTACGCGAAGAGGGGAAGCATTATCGACATATACCCCCCCTCGTCACAGATGCCCCTCCGGATCGAGTTCCTCGGCGACCAGGTATATTCTATCCGTTTCTTCGACCCTGCCACACAGAGATCCCTGAAAGAGATCGAAGGGTGCGCATTGACGCCTGTAAAACACAGCGACGACGGCGCCTCGATGCTTCATGACTATTTCGAGGACGGCATGGTCCTCGTCCATAAAGGGCCCCGCTCGGTGATTCGCGAGCTTGACGACGGCAGCGACCCTGCCTTTCCAGAAGAGCTTCTGCAAAAGTGCTGCTCCATGCTAAATATCGATATCTCCGGCGTCGAAGGGGAAGAGAAGGGCGTCGTTATAAAGGCCGCTTCCAACGAAGACCTGAAGATCATTTTTCAGAACAGGAAGACCGAGATCTTCAAGATACTCACGGAAAGGCTACGAAACGAATGGAGCGGCTTCAGCCATATCTATCTTTTTGTCAATACGCAGCGACAGGCTGAGAGGCTCCAGGAGATCTTTAGAAGCTACGATATAGCGCTGCCGATCCTTGCCGGGATGTCCATTTCCAAAAAGGAGAGGGAGTGGGGCATCGTTACGGGCCCGCTGAGGAGAGGGTTCAGGACAGATGATGTTATCGTCCTGACCGAAGAAGACGTCATGGGCCCTAAAAAAAGGGTTGTCAAAAAACAATGGGACGGCCTTGACGAGTTCCTCAATTCTTTTAAAGACCTGAAGATCGGGGAATGGGTAGTCCATATAGAGCACGGGATAGGCGTATATAAAGGGATCACGGCATTAAAGGTTGACGGGCACACCAAGGATTTCCTTCTCATAGAATACCAGGAGGGCGATAAGCTCTATGTGCCGGTCAGCGACCTCCACCTCGTTCAGAAATTCATAGGCAGCGAAAAGCATAAGCCCAAGATCGACAGGCTTGGCTCCCAGTTATGGAAAAATACAAAAAAACGGGTAAGAAAACAGGTCGAAGATATTGCAGGGGAGCTCATAGCGCTGTACGCAGAGAGGGAGCTTGCAGAAGGCCATGGCTATCCGCCGGAAGATGAGCTCTTCAGAGAGATGGAGTCGCGGTTCGAATACGAAGAAACGGAAGGCCAGATGCAGGCGATAGAAGATGTCATGAATGACCTGCAAAGCTCAAAGCCCATGGACAGGCTCGTATGCGGCGACGTAGGCTTTGGGAAAACCGAGGTCGCCCTCAGGGCTTCCTTCAAGGCAGCGCTGGACAACAAGCAGGTGGCCGTCCTTGTGCCCACCACCATCCTCGCGCAGCAGCATTTCAAGACATTCACCGAGCGCATCGGCGACTATCCCGTAAACGTAGACATGATGAGCAGGTTCAAATCAAAGGAAGAGCAGAAAGAGATCTCGGAAAGGATCAGGCGCGGCGCAGTCGATATTGTCATCGGCACCCACAGATTGCTTCAGAAAGATGTCCAGTTCAGGGACTTGGGGCTCCTCATCATCGACGAGGAACAGCGCTTCGGGGTTAAGCATAAAGAGAAGCTGAAGGCCATGCGAAAGAACATAGACGTCCTTACACTGAGCGCAACGCCCATACCGAGGACCCTCTACATGGCGTCAACGGGCATCAAGGATTTGAGCATCATCAACACGCCTCCTCTTGACAGGCTCGCCGTTAAAACATTTGTGATCAAATTCAACGACGGACTGATAAAAAAGGCGATATCCGACGAATTGCAGAGGGGCGGCCAGATATTTTTCGTTCACAACTACATTCATAACATCGGCGTCGTGTACGAACACCTGAAGAGGCTTCTGCCGGATGTCGCGATAGCCGTCGCACATGGCAAGATGGATGAGAAAAAGCTTGAAAAGATCATGGTGGATTTCATCGGCGCCAAATATGACATTCTGCTCTCTACAAATATCATCGAATCAGGCCTTGACATCTCGAACGTGAACACCATATTCATCAACAACGCCCACAGGATGGGCCTCGCCGACCTTTACCAGCTGCGTGGGCGCGTCGGCAGGAGCACAAAGCAGGCCTTCGCCTACCTTCTCGTCCCGAAGGATGAAGTCCTTACACGGGATGCCGCCCTCCGGCTGAAGATCATAGAGGAGATGACCGATCTCGGGTCCGGGTTTCATATCGCCAGCTATGACCTTGAGATAAGGGGTGCCGGCAACCTCCTCGGCAAGGAGCAGTCGGGCAACATCAACCTTATCGGGTTCGAGCTGTACTGCGAAATGCTTGCCGACGCAGTAAAGGGGCTCAAAGAAAAACCGGAAGAAAAGGAGGAAGAGGTCGCCGCGGAGGTCAATATACCCGTGGACGCCTATATACCGGATGCATACATTGACGACTCCGCGCAAAAGCTTCTTATGTATAAGCGCCTCTCAAAGATCAGGGACGATGAGGAGCTGGCCTCCATAAAGGCGGAGCTCACAGACCGTTACGGAGCGATCCCGCAACCGCTCCTTCACCTCCTGGACATCATCTCGCTGAAATGTTTTCTGACCAGGGCAAAAATAAGGAAGGTCGAACATTCTTCCAGGCGGCTTGTCGTCCACGTAACAGACCGCACGCCCGTAGACATGAAAAAGATGCTCAGCATGGTTTCCCGGGGCGGCAACAGGATAAAGCTCCTGCCTGACGGAAAGATCATCCTCCCGGGCGATAAAATTGCGGAAGAACTGGTAAAATACACGAGAAATGTATTGATGGAAATCATTTCACTATGATATAAGAGAAACAGAAAGAACAAATAATGAGGTGAATACATGAAAAAGGTCTTAATTTGTTTGATTGCCTTCCTGTTCGTCTTCTCATGCGCAAAAAAAGACAACGGCAAGGTTTTGGTAAACATAGACAGCGACACGATCACGCTGGAGGAATTCAACAAGGAGCTCGACAAGATACCGATGAACATGAAGATGCTTGTGGCGACACAGAGCGGTAAAAAAACATACCTCGACAGGCTCATAATGAAGAAGCTGCTTCTCAGGGAAGCTGCCAAGGGCAAGATCGAAGGTGAAGCAGAATTTCAGAACCGGCTCGCCGACATAAAGGAACAGCTCCTCATCGAGTCCCTCCTGAAGAAAAAGATCGCGGCCGACTCGCAGCTTACCGACAATGATATGAAAAAGTACTACGACACAAATAAGGAAAAATTCAAAAAAGAAAAAGAGATCAATACGCGCCACATCCTTTTGAAGACCGAGGAAGAAGCGAAGCAGATCATGGAAAAGCTCCAAAAAGGCGAAGACTTTATTGAGCTTTCAAAGAAATACTCTATTGATCCGAACGCCAAAGCCAGCGGGGGAGAGATCGGCTTCCACCCCAAGGGGACACTGTTGCCCGAATACGAAGCGGCGGCCTTCAAATTGACAAAAGTAGGGCAGGTGGCCGGGCCGGTCAAGAGCCAGTTCGGATACCATATCATCAGGCTTGAAGGGGCAAAGCCCCCTGCGTATGTATCCTTCGACGAGGTAAAGGATTTTATCAGGCAGCAGCTGATTCAGGACAAGCAAAAGGAGCTTCTTGAAAAATATATAGAAGACCTTAAAAAGGCTGCCAAGATCACCATTAACGAAGAACTCCTGAAAGAGGAAAAACCCGCGGTGCCTGGAAAACAGGAAAAAGCTGAAAAACCATCAACGCCGGAGAAGCAGGAACCGCCGCCCGCAAAAAAATGAGCAAGCTGTACGGAATATTCCTTGTAATCCTGTCGCTCATGCTGCCGGCGGGCATCCAGGGCGAAGTAGTGGACAGGATAATCGCCATTGTCAACGACGACATTATCACATTGAAAGATGTCGAACGCTACGTTCATGTTGAAAAACAGAACAAATATACATCGGTCAACGAATATCTAAGGAACCTGGAGCTTAAGGAAAAGATCGACATCTTCATCAACGATATGCTCATAAAGCAGCAGGCTAAAAAATTAAAGATCGATGTCTCCGACAGGGAGATCGAGGGCATCATTGAGAACATCAAGAAGCAGAACCTCATTACGGAAACAGAGCTGAGAGAACAATTAAAAAAAGAAAATATTACCTACAAGGACTTCCGGGACGGGATTAAAATGAACATTCTTCGCAGCAGGGTCCTTGCGCGGGTTATCTCGCCGGAGGTCAAGATCACAGACGATGATCTAAAAGAATATTACGATAAGCACCTCAATGAATACAGGGAGGAAGAATACAGGCTGAAGCAGATATTTGTGTCGGGGCAGAGGCAAGACGGCGCGCAGAGGGCAATGGCCGCATATAAGCTCCTGAGCGAAGGAAAGCCTTTCGAGGACGTTGCAGCAGAATGGTCCGATGACCCATCGGCAAAAACCGGCGCCGACATCGGATATGTCAAAAAAGAAGACCTCATGCCCCAATTGAAGCAGTCGCTCTCGCAGGTCAAGCCGGGGTCATACACGCAGGTGATCCAAACGCCCTATGGCTTTAATATCCTCAAGCTTGTAGATGTAAAAAAATCAGACACGCTGCCCTTTGATGCCGCAAAAGACGCAATCCGGGGAAAGGTCATCTTCGACGAATCGGAGAAGAGATACAAAGAGTACATTGGCAAGCTGAGGAAGTCGTCATACATCGAGGTCAAGATCTGAATACACCCGTAAGTCGTAAAGCGTGAGGCGCAAGGGGATGAAAGCCGTTCGGCGTTGGGCGTTCGGCGAGAGGGGAAGGCTCCGGCAGCTTTGCTGCCGGAGGGGGCGACGCAAGCCCCGGTAAGCGGTATGAAACGGATCGTTGTGACCATGGGCGACCCCGCAGGCATAGGCGGGGAGATCATCATCAAGGCATTGCCCCGCATCTGCAGGCAGAGCATACCCGTTATTGTCGGCGACCTCGATGTGATGCGCCAGGCACAGGATGCCCTCTTTGGCCGGGGCGGATGCGGTTTTAAGCCATTCGGAGACGGATCGCCCGGCGACGCTGAATTCATCGACCTCGGGATCATCAAGGCTGCAGGCTTCGGCACGACAGGGCCGGCATTTGGCGAGGCGTCTTTCAGGTATATCATAGAAGGGCTGAAGCTTATCTTTGCCGGGGAAGCCTCGGCGATCGTAACCTGCCCTATCAACAAGAAAGCGGTCCACTCGGCCGGGATAAAGTTTACCGGCCACACAGAGCTCCTTGCCCATTACGGAGGGGTTACAGAGTATGTGATGATGATGGCGAACAGGGCAATGAAGGTGTCTCTCGCTACCATCCATATCCCCCTGAAAGATGTTGCCGCGTCGATCACTGCAGGCAGCATCTTTAGAACCATAATGATCACGTACGGCTCTCTGCAAAGATATTTCGGGATCCAAAAACCATACATCAAGGTCTGCGGGCTCAATCCCCATGCCGGCGAACAGGGGGTTATAGGGAAGGAGGAAGGGGTCATCGACGAGGCGATCGGCCTTGCAAGGGCAGCAGGCATTCACGCAGAAGGGCCTTTCCCTGCAGATACCCTTTTCCACAAAAGGGACTGCGACGCCTACATCGCCATGTACCACGACCAGGGCCTGATCCCTGTTAAGACAATTGATTTTTCAAAGACCGTCAATATTACGCTCGGGCTTCCGTTCATACGGACGTCCCCGGGCCACGGCACGGGATTCGACATCGCCGGGAAGGGGGTCGCTGATCCGGCAAGCCTGATAGAAGCATACAGGGCCGCAGAGACCATGTCTTCAAAAACTACTTGACAAAAGCACATCCATACAGTAAAAAGTGTTACAGGATCAAATTGTATACAATTTTAAAATATCGTTTATCATCTTCGTGAGCATCTTTACAAAAAGGGGCAGCGCCCGCTATTGGGGAATGAAGTAATAAAAATTTATCAGGGGGTGTACTTATGAGTAAAAAGATCACAGCATTATTAATTTTTGCAGCATTCTTATTGACCCTGTATGCCATCGCGCCGCAGAATGCAGGGGCCCAGGCCACGATCGTATTGAAATATGCAAACTTTCCGCCTGCCCCTACTTTCCCGTGCGTCCAGATGGAGAGGTGGGCAAAAGAGGTTGAAAAAAGAACTGCCGGCAAGGTCAAGGTTCAGACATTCCCCGGCGGCACTCTCCTGCCTGCAAAAAATATCTTTGACGGCGTGATCGCAGGAACTGCGGATATCGGCAACTTTGCCATGAGCTATCAGCCCGGCCGCTTCCCTGTATCAGAGGCCATCGACCTTCCGATAGGATTCAATAGCGCGAGGGCCGCGAGCATGGCGCTCTATGACCTTATAGAGAAATACAATCCGAAAGAGTTCGAAAAGGTAAAACTTTTAGCGCTCTTTACCTGCCCGCCTGCAGACCTCATGACAAAAACACCTGTTAAATCCCTCAAAGATCTGAAGGGAATGGAATTGCGGGCATCAGGAACCGGGGCCGAAGTGTTGAAACGCCTCGGCGCCACGCCGATCGGCATGCCCCAGTCCGAAGCGCCTGAGGCGATCCAGAAAGGGATCGTGAAAGGCAACGTGTCATCCATGGAGATCCTCAAGGATTTTAACTTTGCCGCCTATCTTCCTTACGCAACCGAGGCAAACCTCTTTGTCGTCACCTTTTCCGTCATAATGAACAAGGATAAATGGAATGCCCTGCCTGCCGATGTAAAAAAGATCTTCAACGATCTGAACCGCGAGCAGTCAGAATGGACGGGCAAGTATGTCGATGACCACGTCAAAGAATCGCTCAAATGGTCAAAAGAAAAATACAACCATCAGCTTATCCAGCTTTCCGCCGCCGATGTTGCAGAGATCTCAAAAGTTACAAAACCGATGATCGATGCCTACATTAAAAAGGTTAACGGAATGGGCCTGCCCGGAGAACAGATCATTAAAGACGTTTACGCATTCAAGGCAAAATACGAAAAGATCTACAAATAACGCCTCTCATGAAAAAAGGTGCCTCCTGAAGGCACCTTTTTTCATATGCGCAATGATTGTATACAATTTACGCCGGAGGGACAATGAAGTACCTTGTAAGGCTCAATAATTTCCTCAATAAGATTATGATAATACTGGGTGGAATTTCGGTGTTGTGCCTGATGACGCTTGCCACGGGCAATGTGGTGCTGCGCATCTTCCAGGCCCCTTTCGGCGGCGCTTACGAGATAGTATCATTCATCGGGGCCATGGTTATTGCCTTTGCGCTCGGATACACCCAGAAGATGAAGAACCATATCGTCGTTGACATTCTTACAGAGAAATTTCCCAAAAAGCTTCACAGGGTGCTCGATGCGGTAAACTATTTCGTTACCATGATATTCTTCGGGCTTATCACGTGGCAGATATTAGCATATGCCTTGAAGGTACAGCAAACCGGTGAGCTGTCAGAAACCTTGAAGATCATATACTACCCGTTTGTGTACAGCGTATCGGCAGGATTTGCCGTCCTGACATTAACATTGCTCGTCGATTTTCTGAATTCACTGCTTGGCAAAGAGGAGAACTGATCTATGGAAGGACCTATCCTGGGCGTAGTCGGCATTATCGTAATGTTCGCCATCCTGTTCCTGTTCAAGATACCGGCGGCCTTTACCATGGCGCTGGTAGGTTTTTTGGGCGTTGCTTATGTAACAGATTTCAAGGCGGCCCTGGGCATGATCGGCCCCGACCTCTGGAACATCTTTTCCAGCTACGGCCTTACCGTTATCCCAATGTTTATCCTCGTGGGAGAATTCGCCCATTACGGCGGCTACAACAACAGCCTTTACAGCGCTACCTATAAATGGTTTGGCCACTATAAAGGCGGCCTTGCGATCACCACGATAATGGCATGCGCGATATTTTCAGCGATCAGCGGCTCCAACACGGCTACGGCGGCCACGATGAGCAACGTCGCCATACCGGAGATGAGAAAGTATAACTACCACCCGCAGTTGAATGCCGGCTCTGTTGCAGCCGGGGCGACTCTCGGCGTTCTCATCCCTCCAAGCATCGTCCTCGTTGTCTACGGGCTTTACACAGGCCAATCGATCGGAAAGCTGTTTTTCGGCAACGTCATACCGAGCGTCGTCCTTACGGTCCTCATCGCCGCCACGGTCTTTTATATCTGCTGGCGGAATCCCGACTGGGGGCCAAAGGGTCCTAAGAGCACGTGGAAAGAAAGATTCAAAGCGCTCCCTGATCTCATCGACATCTTTATACTCTTCGGGATCATTATGTATGCGCTTTTTACAGGCGTCGTCACCGCCACAGAGGCCGCGGCCGCAAGCTGCGCAATCGGGCTCATACTCTGCCTGATAAGGAAAAAGCTTACCTGGGAAAGCTTCCTGAAATCGATCAACGATACGCTCCGCATCTCCTGCCTTGTGTTCATGATCGTAGCAGGCGCCGTTATCTTCAGCCGCTTCCTCGCCATCACGAGGCTCCCTTTCGAGGTGGCAAACATGATCAGCGTCCTCAAGCTTCCGAACTGGGTACTTTTCTGGATCATTATTTTGTGCTATATCATCGGCGGATGCGTCATGGACGCCCTGGCCTTTCTTCTCATATCCCTCCCCATATTCTATCCGATCGCGATGCAGATGGGTTACGACCCAATATGGTTCGGACAGGTTATCTGTATCGTAACCACCATGGGCTCTATTATGCCCCCGATCGGAATATGCTGCTACGTCGTAGCCGGTATGGCAAAAGACATACCTCTTGCAACCGTCTTCAGGGGAAGTTTTTATTACATACCCTCGTATATCATTTCCATAATTATTCTTATGCTTTTCCCCTATGCGACGGTTATGATCCTGTCGGACCTGGTAAGATAGAAAGTCCGTAAGGCGTGAGGCGTAAGTGGTAAGTGGAGAAAATCGTAAGTCGTAAATCATAAATGGGTTCCTTCTTACGCCTTACGACTGACGACTGACGGGTTTTTAGAACTTCTTCCCTGTCAGGATCTCATATATCTCTATATAGCGCGACCTCGTCTTCCGCACGATCTTTGCGGGCAACTCAGGCCCGGGATAGGTCTTTCCCCAGTCAAGCGTGTTCAGGTAGTCCCTCACGATCTGCTTGTCATAGCTGTCCTGCGGTTCCCCTGCCCTGTATGACTTCTTAGACCAGAAGCGCGACGAATCAGGAGTGAGGGCCTCGTCTACAATGATGATCTCGCCATCGATCAGGCCAAACTCGAACTTCGTATCGGCAATGATGATCCCCCGCTTCTCAGCTACCGCACAGGCCTTCTCGTAGATGCCGATGCTCAGGCTGAGG
>JAKQBZ010000049.1 GCA_029559435.1 Deltaproteobacteria bacterium
ATAACAATGAGTAGAAAGATGTTCAGCGCCATGTAGGTTCTGTCCTCAATTGGTTTTTCGGCAGGTCAGCGATTTTACTTAAGTATGCCGCGAGAAGCAACAACCTGGCGTGAGGTGTCAGGGGCGCGGCGCGGGTTCGATGCTTTCCTTGATGAAATCTGTGATCTCTTCTTCTTTTCCGCCGTAGAAGTGGGTGGTGGGGATGACCTTGAGGTACTTGTCGGTGATCTCCAGGTGCTTGTAGAATGCGAGGAGGTCGTCGAGGGGGGCGATATCATCGTACGTCCCCCCGATGAAATAGATCTTTTTGCTGAAGGCCTTCAGGTGGTCGCCCTTGTAGATCAGAAAGGGGTACGAGACAAGAAATAGCCCCTCCAGGCCCTGCACCTGGGGCGCTGCCCTGCTTATTACCCAGGCGCCGAAGGAATAGCCTGCGCACATGATCCGGCCATCGGGATCGAGATGCTGCCGGAGATGCTCTGAGGCCGCGAGGGCATCCCGGACCTCCCCCTCCCCTTCGTCGTATTCTCCCCTGCTCCCGCCGACGCCGCGGAAATTGAATATGAGGGTCGTGTAGCCCTGCTGGGAGAACCCTTCTTCCATCGCCCCTACGACGTTGTTGTGCATATCGCCGCCGTAAAGGGGGTGGGGGTGGCATATGACAACGCCTGCGCTTCTGCTCCCTGCCCGCAGCATCCCTTCGAGGGTGTGGTCCGCTTCTATAGAGACCCTTTTTATTGACATGCTACCCTTATTTTGGTAGTTTTGTAACAAAAATTCAATAGGAAATTCATGGGTTTTTTCAGCAGAAAAGATAAAACAAAGAAGCCGCACAAAGAGATCGACATCCAGCGGGAGATCAAAAGGGCGGAGAAGGACGAATCCCTCTGGATCAAGTGCAGCTCCTGCCAGGACCTCCTCTACAGAAAAGAGGTGGAGAGAAACCAGCACGTGTGCCCCAAGTGCCTCTACCATTTCCCTATCAATGTCGATGTAAGGGTCGCGCTGATGTTCGACAAGGGGAGCTTCTCGGAGCTCTACAAGGAAGTTGAGCCCGTCGACTTTCTCAAGTTCAAGGATACCAAGCCATATAAGGCAAGGCTCATCGAAACGAAAGAGACGACCAAAAGAAGCGACGCGATGATGTGCGGAAAGGCCGTCATCAACGGCCTCGAGGTGCTGACGGCGATCTTCGATTTTAACTTCATGGGCGGCAGCCTGGGCTCTGTTGTGGGCGAGAAGATCACGAGGACGCTCGAACAAGGGGCACAGGACAAACTGCCGGTTATTCTCTTCTGCTCATCGGGCGGCGCACGGATGCAGGAAGGCATTATGTCTCTCATGCAGATGTCCAAGGTTTCAGGCGCTATATACAACCTCAAGTCCCAAGGCGTTCCTTACATAACGGTCCTGACCGACCCCACGCTGGGCGGCGTCACGGCAAGCATGGGCATGCTGGGCGACGTTATCATAGCAGAGCCAAAGGCGATGATCGGATTTGCCGGCCCGAGGGTCATCAAAGAAACTATTAAAGAAGAACTTCCCCATGGGTTCCAGAGGGCGGAATACCTCCTTGAACATGGGATGATAGATATGATAGTGCCAAGAAAAGAGCTGAAAAAAAGACTTCACACACTACTTTCACATATAATATGAAAGATTTTTCCGCCACCCTGGAGTACCTCTACGGGCTCGAAAAGTTTGGGATGGTATTCGGGCTTGAGAATATTTCATGGATACTCGACATAATGGGAAACCCTCATAGGGCGCTGAAGGCAGTCCACATTGCGGGCACCAACGGCAAAGGCTCCGTAGCGGCCATGATCGCCGGCATGCTCAGGGAAGAAGGCTATTCTGCGGGCGCCTATACGTCCCCCCATCTCGTGTCGTTCACCGAAAGGATCACGGTGAATGGAGAGGAGATCCGGGAAGAGGAGGTTGTCAAGCTTACGGAACATCTCCGCGAAGAGATACAGAAAAAAGACAAAAACAGGTTTTTCACCTTCTTCGATTTTACCACAGCCATTGCCTTCGAGTATTTCAGGAAAAAAAAAGTGGACATTGCGGTGATCGAGACAGGGCTCGGGGGAAGGCTTGACTCGACAAACGTCATCGAACCGCTGGCAAGCGTCATTACCAACATTGCCTTTGATCATACGGCCTATCTCGGCAATACTATTGAGGCCATCGCCCGGGAAAAGGCGGGCATTATCAAGAAAGGGGCGCCGGTTGTAACCGGGGCGGCGGATGTCCCGCTGGACATTATCTCTGAGGCTGCAAAAGGTGCCGGAAGCCCCGTTTACAGCCTCGGGAGAGATTTTTCCTATAAAAAGACCGGGGAACAGGCCATGTCTTACCGGGGCCCCTCAAGGGCGCTCGAAGGCGTCCGGGTAAATATGAAAGGCGACCACCAGCTTGCAAACAGCGCCATTGCGCTCTGTGCTGTTGACGTTCTCTCGGCTGCCGGTTTTCCTGTCCGGGACAATTCGATATTTGCTTCCCTGTCCGGTATCCGGTGTCAGGGGAGGCTGGAA
>JAKQBZ010000083.1 GCA_029559435.1 Deltaproteobacteria bacterium
CAAATTTTATCAAGCTTTACGGCAAAGATGCGTTGAAAGGCGCGGCCGTTGCCTCTATCGGCCCCGTGACGACAAAAACCCTCAAAAAGCATGGGCTGCAGCCTTCCATCGAAGCCAGAAGATACGACATACCGGGGCTTGTAGAGGCGATAGTGGAGTATTTTAAATAGCTAACAGCTATCAGCAGTCAGCAAATAAAGAATAGTATCTATTAATGTCGATTATTGCAAATCGATCATCGAGTCATCAATATTACTTGTATGCTTTAGCTGACTGCTGAAAGCTGATAGCTGTTAGCTATTTAAAATGCTCCACTATCGCCTCCACGAGCCCCGGTATGTCGTATCTCTTTGCCTCGATGGATGGCTCAAGGCCATGGGCCCTGAGCGTTTTTGTCGTGACGGGGCCGATGGAGGCGATGATCGTGCCTTTCAAGGCATCTTTGCCGTATAGCTTGACAAAGTTGGCTGCCGTCGACGAGCTTGTGAACGTGACGATGTCCGGTTTTTCATGGAGCGTGGTTGTCTTTTCCGGGAGGGTGGCCTTGTAGACAGGGATAACATCGCAGGCGCCGCCCTGCGCTTTGATGAATTCAACGATGACGTCGCGCGCCTCCTGCGCCCTTGGGAGAAGGAATCTCTTGTCCCTGACGGCGAGGCCTCTCAGGACGTCTATGATCCCCTCGGACGTGAACTGTTGAGGAACGTGGTCGGATGTTATTCCCCGTGCTGCGAGGAAGGATGCCGTGGCGTCGCCGATAGCGATGACCGTGATGCCGTGGAGAGACCTTGTATCCTTCCCTTTTCTGAAGAGCTCATCAAAAAAGGCCGATACGCCGTTGATGCTTGTAAAGATCATGAAGTGGTAGGATCCCAGCGAGTCAACGGCCTTTGATAATTTTTTATTCGGCGCAATGGCGGAGATCTCTATCGTGGGCATGTGGATCACCTGTGCGCCACTGTCGGAAAGGAGGTTCGCGAGCCTCATCGACTGGTGGGGCGGCCTTGTGATGACGACCTTTTTCCCGAAGAGGGGCCTTTTTTCGAACCATTCAAGCTTTTTCCTGAGGCTGACGACGTTGCCGACAATGATGATCCCGGGAGGCTTTATGCCGGCCTTTTTTGCCAGCGAGCCGATCTCCGCCAGCCTGCCGGCAACGACCTTCTGTGTTGGCAGCGTGCCGGACTGGATAATGCATGCCGGCGTGGCGGGGTCTTTGCCTTCCATGATCAAACGGTCGGCGATGACGCTCAGGTTTTTGATGCCCATGAGGAATACGAGCGTGTCAGGGCCGTTGGCCAATTCATGCCACCTGATAGAAGACGCTGTTTTCTTCTCGTCCTCATGGCCCGTTATCAATGCGACGGTTGACGCGCGATCCCTGTGGGTAAGGGGAATACCGGCGTACGCAGGCGCCGAGATGGCAGAGGTAACGCCGGGGACGACCTCGCATACGATCCCGTGGCCAGACAGGAACTCCGCCTCCTCTCCGCCTCTTCCGAAGATGAAAGGGTCGCCGCCTTTAAGCCTTACTACGACGGCGTTCTTTTCTGCCTTTTTCAGAAGAAGCGCGTTGATGTCTTTCTGGGGCAGCGCGTGCTGCGACGCCTTCTTGCCCGCGTAGATAAGCTCCGACTTGCTCTTTGCAAGCGACAGGAGGTCTTTGTTGGCGAGATTGTCGTAGATGATGACGTCTGCAAGCTGGATAAGCTCAAGCGCCCTCAGCGTAATGAGCTTGAAATCTCCGGGGCCTGCGCCTACGGGGTAAACTTTAC
>JAKQBZ010000095.1 GCA_029559435.1 Deltaproteobacteria bacterium
AAGGAGCACCGCGGCTGGCCCGAGCAGCCAGGCGGGGACATGCTCACCTTCAAGGAGGCAGCCCGCATCGCCTACCTCGAGAAAGGGGTGGTCGTAGGAGGAGGGGCATACAAGCCGGGAGAGCTGGGAGGCTCGTATAAAGGGGCCGCCGTGGGGACATCGCCCGCCTACGGATGCTCGGCACAGGTCGTGGAGGTCACCGTCGATATGGAGACCGGGAAGGTGACCGTGGACAACATGACCGACGCCCATGACTGCGGGTTCGCCATCAACCGCACCAACGTGGAGGGACAGATGCAGGGCTCCCTTTCCATGGGGCTTGGCGAGGCCCTCTTCGAGGAGGTAAAGTTCGACGGCAAGGGCAAGATAGAGAACCCCACGCTGGGAGAGTACCGGATACCCACCGCCCTCGATATGCCCAACGTGAAGACGATCATCGTCGAGAGCGATGAGCCCAACGGCCCCTTCGGCGCCAAGGAGGTCGGGGAGGGGGCGATCATGCCCACGATCCCTGCGATCCTGAACGCCATCTACGACGCCGTCGGCGTGCGCATCACCGAGCTTCCCGTGACATCGGAGAGGCTGCTGATGGCAATGAAGGAGAAGGACAAGAAATAAATAAAAGCCATCAGCCATCAGCCATCAGCATACAGCCATCAGCAAACCAATAACAGTTTCTCAGGTTTCTTTAGTTTCTCTCGTTTCTCTTTTGCTGAAAGCTGATCGCTGAGAGCTGATAGCTAAAGAAGTTGGAAGTATCCAGCGACGAGTAATGAATTATCCGGGTTTAATGGGGCCTGCGCGAATCCTTTGAGAAAACATAGAATACAAGGCCGGCGATCATGCTCGCAAGGCATATGAAAAATGCCGTGTGGTAGGCCTGGGCCGGGTAAGAGAGGCCGGCGCGCGAAAAGTTCTCTATGATAGTTCCCATTGCCTGCATGAAGACCGCCCCGCCCGACATAACAAAGAAGTTCACCGCCGCTATGGCCGTACCTGACATGCTGAGCGGGAAAAGCTCCTTGATATGCGTGTACAAAAGCGTTCCGAAGCTGCCGAATACGCCCGTGAGGAACAGAATGACCGAGAATGTGAGGGGCCTGTCGACGTCGAGTATCCCCGTAAGCGGCAGAAGGCAGAGCGTGTAAAGGGCCAGCCCGGTGAGAATGACGTATTTCTTGGAGCGGCAGACCCTGTCGGCAAGGTACCCGGCCAAAGGCGAGCCGACGATGATCCCGATGGACATCATCATCAGGACGTTGCCGGTTTCGATCTGCGCCAGGCCTTTTATATCCATGAAATACGGCCCGAGCCATAATCCCTGCAGCGCGACCAGCGTGCCGTACCTGAAGAATGCCAGAGCGCTTATCTGCCAGAAGGACAGGGCGCTCACGACCAGCCGGAGGGACCCCGCGACGCCTGCCCTCTTGTCCGGGGCGCTGTGGGGAAGGCCTTCGTGCCGGGCATCTCCACCGTTGCTTTTCAGAACCCAAAAAATGAAGATCGAGAGGATCACGTTTATGCCTCCCGCGAAGAGCAACGTCTGCCTCCAGCCTATTGTCGCGTTCAAATATGCAAGCGGCGATGTCGCGAGGATGCTTCCCATCGTTCCTATGGAGACGATGGTCCCTGAAAGCATGGCGAACTTTTTTGCAGAGAACCGGAGGACGAAGACCTTCATGCTGCCCATGAGGACCGATGCCATCCCTATACCGAGCAGCGTCCTTCCCGCGAAAGCGGTCGCGAAGGAATCCGCAAAACCGAATATGAAGGCCCCTGACGCGCCTATGAGCGAGAAAAAGGTTATGACGGTCCGCGGCCCTATCTTATCGAGCAGCACGCCCATAGGGATCTGGAAGAGGGCGAATGAGTAAAAAAAGGCGCTGCTGAGCATGCCGAGCTTCTCGGCATTGAGAGAGAGGTCCCGGATCAGATCGGGGGCGATGACCGCATTTGTGACGCGATAGAACATGGAAAAACAGAATACGGAGGAGAGGGTTGAAAAGACCAAGAGAGATCTCAATTGAGCCTGGTTCTCCTTATGCGTTGACGATGACCGGGCTGCCCAGGGGGGCTCCGCAGATCGTCGCGTAGGGCCTGCATTTGGCCTGGAACAAAAAGGATATCTTTCCGTCGAGGCCTTTTTCCTCTGTCAGCGTGTCGTAATTTCCTCCTCCCTTGGAGATGACCAGGTCGGATTCGTATATCAGCTTTTGCAGCGGCTGCGGGAGCTGTCCGATGATCGTGCCGGGAAGGGGCTGCTGAATGCCGTTCCCGATCGTCTGCGTTATCCTATCCATCCCCGCATACAGGGCGTCTTTCAGGGTTGCGTCATTCAGCACAGGGAGCGTCCGCGCAACAAAGACCACGTCGCTGACGTAATGTTCCCGAATGATCTCTATGAGGATCTTGTCGAAGACGATCTCGCCGCAGTTATCGCCCAGGAAGACGATCTTCTTTGCCTTGCGCAGCTTTTGTTTCAGCTGTTCCGTGCTTGCAGGGTCCAATGAAAAGCCTTCCAGCCTTTTTATGACCTCTTCTACCGGCTGTTCCGCTGCGATCGTCATTATATCAATGGCGTTCCCTGTTATGGAGAATTTTATCGCTGAAGCCAGCGGGTCGCTGTGTCCATGAACGGACTCCTTGATCGATGGATAGAGGCGAAGCGCTATATCGTTCTGTCTCTTTTTTACTTCTTTCAGGGGATCTTCAATCCCCGACATCTCCCGAAGGATGACCCAGAGGTCTCTTATTATTTCAGGAGAGGTTACCTTGAAGTCAGGCGGGTTCTTCGGCTCTCGTTTCTCCATCGTGTCCGTGAACGCCTGT
>JAKQBZ010000142.1 GCA_029559435.1 Deltaproteobacteria bacterium
GGAACAGATCAAGAAGGACTGGGAGTCCCAGTTCAGGAAGCTCTTCGACCTTTTGGGAATGAAGGGCACCCGACAGTACGTTGAGAAATTTATAAAGCCGGTTGTTATCCAGCCGAACCTTAAGGATTACCTCGGCGAGGCAGCCGGGGTCGAGAATGTGAGCGATCTCGCGGACTAAAATGCAGCGGAGGGGGCGATGAAGCAAGCCCCCTCCTGTAAACCCGTGAGGCGTGAATCGTAAGTCGTAAGGGGTTAAACGCCTCACGCCTTACGCCTTACGACTTACGGGTTTGCTGTTATTGGCTCCGCAGCACCGCTGCTATCTCATCTACCAACGGTTTGGACCCCACGTATAACGCCGTCCTCTGGTGGTGTTTTTCGGGCTCTATATCGAGTATGGGGATCCCTTTTTCGTTCACGGCATCCCCGCCGGCCTCTTTGCACATGAATGCCACGACCGCCGCTTCATACATGAGCCGGAGCTTTCCGTCCGGGCGGTTCTTTTTAGGGTTCGGATGGTTGACGATCGCGGGATACATGAACATGCCGCCGTTGGAGAGTATCCGATGGAAGTCACCCGCCAGCGCGCCGAGATACCTGAAGGCGTATTTTTGCTCGTTTGCCACTATCCATTTCTGGACCTTTTCGGAGTACGTGTTCCGGTTCGCCGAGTTGAATGACAGCTCCCAGCTTTTTTTATCCTCCGGAAGGGCCATCTGTATCGGTTTGACGTAATTCATGGTTTCGTCGATGTGGAACCTCCATGTCCCGGCATCTTTCAGGGCAATGGTAAAGGTGCCGGTAGGGATTACGAACATGCCTGCGGCGATATAATCCCTGCCCGCCCTCAAATGGTAGTCCTCGGGGCCTTCGAGGTTGCGCTTTGCGATGCCGAAGAGAAAGCCGACGGGCAGGCCGTGAGAGACGTTTGACGAGCCGTCGAGGGGATCAAAATATATAAAATACCTGCCGGTATCTTCGTTGAGGCTTATTATGTCGTCCGCTTCTTCGCTGACCGCCCTTATCACCCTCTCCGTTGTCTTGAGATAATGTATGGCGATCTCGTGGGCTATCTGGTCCATTTGCATAACATCCTCGCCCTGCACATTGATCAGGTTGGCATAACCGAGGTTTCCCTTCAGGGCGCCTGTCAGGTAATAGTGCTGGATGTGTTTTGCCGCGCTTATCAGCGCGTCCATAAGGATCAGGAAGTTGTAGGTCCTGTTGTATTTTTCCTGGTGGCGAAGAAGAAAATTAATAAAGGTCTGTTCAAATTCCATCATGCCCTCCGTGTATTTATTGAGTTGTATGTATACCTTTTACTATAAAAAATCATCCCGTTGAAGTCAACTGGAATAATCCACCGGCATCATCCATGAAAACAGCGAACGCGGAAGGTGCTGGAACGCTTAATGCGGCTTATGTCCGAAGTGATCTGCGGCGCAGCGGCGGATTATTGATTCTGGGCGTCGAGGATATATTTCAGGCGGTTATTGGTCAGGGTGAGGAGCCCTTTTATGAACATCTCCTCGATGATCGCATCGATCTCGCCGGTACTTGCCTTATCCCGCAATAACGATTCAACGTGTTTCTTCAGGGTCCCCCTCGTCCGGGGGCGCTTCTGGTTGTCTATCTTGTTCAGGTTGGCGACGATGTAGTCGGTGAACTTTGATGAGGGCGGCAGCTTTTTGCTGTCGGACAGCTCGGCAAGGTTGGCGATCCTTTTTGTTTGTACGCCGGCATCGTTGATGTACTTTATCAGAGAATCATAGCCGCTGTCCTTGGAAAGCACTATCAACGCAATATCCTTTTGCGACCTTTCGCTTAAGCGCCCCAGCTCAAAGGCAATGTGGAAATCGAGGTTGTTCTTGCCGTCGCCCGCTATCTTCAGCCATTTGATCCGGTTCCCCATGGTCTGGGCCTTCTCGACAAGGTGGAAGGGTATCTTGTTCTGGGATTTGCCGACAAAGACCACAATATCCGTATCCGGTGTATCGATAGGCTCAAGGTCCAGTTTTTGTATGTTCTCAAAGTCGATGAGTATTACCCGTTTCATTGAACACCCCTTATACGCTTTATGATAACTGTTTTGTAAAATTTACACAAGGAAAAGTGTTGACTGATGGCCTCAGTTCCCTGCCCTGATGGTAAGGATGTCGCCGTCCCGTACGATGTAAGTCTTCCCTTCAAGGCGCCATAGGCCGGCCTTTTTGCAGCCTGCAAAGCCGTTGTGTTCTATAAATGCATCGTAGGCAACGGTCTCTGCGCGGATGAACTTGTCATAGAAATTGGTATGGATCGTGCCGGCGGCGTCCTGGGCGCTCATCCCTTCCCGTATCGGCCATGCGCGGCACTCATCTTCTCCGACGGTAAGAAATGAGATGAGCCCGAGGGTCCTGGAGGAAAGTTGAATGATCTTGTTGCGGATCGTCTCGGTAATGGCGTATTCCGCCATGAGGCCGGAACGTTCGTCCGGTGTGACCAGGGCGAGTTCAGCCTCAAGCTTTGCGCACGCAGCCACGGCAGGGACGTTGTCGGGCAGCGCCAGCTTGATCGCTTCGATGACGCCCTCCATCTCACGCCCCCCTTCTTCTGCATGGTTTATCACAACCATCATCGGCTTCTCCGACAAAAACTGGAAGCTGCGGAGCATTTTGCCGGTTTCTCTGATCGTGGGGATGGTGCTGAGGGGTTTTCCTGTGTTGAGATGGGAAAGGCACTCCTCAAGAAGGGCCTTTTCCTGCTGTAAAAGGGGGCTGTCCTTTTTCCCGTTCTGATTGTTGATCCGCTCAAGGCGTTTTTCTATCTGCGCCATATCGGCCAGGATGAATTCCGTGTTGAGGGCGTGGTAATCCCCAACAGGGTCAACAGGATAGCCGTTGTCAAAGCAGCGCAGAACAAGGAGGAAGGCATCGCTGAATCGCAGCTGGTGGAGCATTTTGGGGTTCATCGTTTCGTTTTTGGCATCGCCCTCCCGTATGGCGGCGGTGTCGGCTGCCTCTATCCGTGCATATACGGTCTTTTTTGGCCTGAATATCTTTGTAAGGGCGTCGAGCCGTTCGTCAGGGACGTCGATCGTTGTGATTGAGCCCGGGTTGGCAGTTCTCTGGCTGCTTATGTCTAAACCGCTGAGCGCCTGGAAGAGCGTTGTCTTCCCGCAGCCGGCATTGCCAATTATTGATATCAACATAACAGCTCCTTCTGGTAAAGGGAATGAAACGATTTGATATAATACAACTTTTTCCTGAAGATATCAAGCGATGGCCAGAAAATCATTGCAAAGCCTTTGAGATTGCGGGACAATAGAAAAACACGCAAGATAGAGAAAACGAAAGACAGAGAAACGCGAAAGAGGGTGGACGAATGAAGCATGCCGATCCGAAAAGGCTGGCCCTGAAGGCAGCGTATATATTACTTTTTCTTGTCTGCGCCATATTGCCGTTGTCTGCTGTATGTGCCGAACCTGTGACAACCGGCGCGCGGGAAAAGATCGAGTTTGAATCAGATAACTACACGAACTTGCCGGACATGCTGAAAGGCAGGCCAACGTCTACGGTGACGATCACCGCGGCGCTCTCTTTTCCCAATGAGCAGAAGGAAAAATACCCGGCTATCGTCCTGATCCACGGCATTGCCGGCTCTTCAGAGGCCTGCGAGGGGTGGTATGCGGAAGCCTTCTCCAGAGAAGGCTTCGCAGTGCTGACGATGGAGAGCGCACGGTTGCGCGGGGTCCGCGATGCAGCCATGGCAGGCGGCTGGAAGCTTTTCGGTCCTATGGTGGCGGATGCGTACCATGCGTTGGCCCTCCTGGCGCAGCATCCCAGGATAGATGCACAGCGCATCGCTATCGCAGGGGTTTCCATGGGCGGCGACATCGCTCATATTACCGCATTTGAACCGCTGCGTGCTTCATATATGCGAGGCAGCCTTCGCTTCGCTGCACACATAGCCCTTTATCCGACCCTGACATGGGGCATTGAGGCAGGCAGAGATTCTTACACCGGATCGCCAATATTGATCATGGTGGGTGAAAAGGATGATTGCGGCCCCCCTTCGAAGCTCCAGTCCTATCTGGACTATGCAAAGAAGGCAGGTTCTCCGGCGCCTGTTGAGACCATCATATACCCGGAAGCGTACCAGGGATGGGGAAATTCATGGTACGCGCCGGCATCATACAAGGCAAACCTTTCAAGCACGGCAAAATGCCCCTTTGCGTTGCTGGCGCCCAAATCGCCCAACGGGTTGACGCTGCTTGGGCCCAGGGGCATAATACCGTTCCATCTGGACAGGTGGAATGCCTGCATGGCGGCGGCAAAAGGCTACCATATAGGCTTTGATGAGAATACGCGCAACCGGTCCTTAACGGACGCCGTTTCCTTTCTGCAGAAAGCGATGAAGTAAATCCAGCTATCAGCAGTCAGCACACAGCCGTCAGCTGAAACAAAAAAGGCTTTATGCTGATAGCTGAAGGCTGATCGCTACTTAAAGCTTACCGATACCTCCACGGGTCCCTTCGGATCCAGGCCGGTATACTTGGCCTTGAGGGTCATGCCCGGCTTTGCAGGTATCATCTTTGTGATCGAACCGAGGGAGAGGATGTCGCCTTTCTTTAATTTCTTTCCTTCGGCAGCCACCGAATCCCTGATCCAGAGGACCACGGCCAGCGGGTCGCCGAGGAGGGCAGTCCCTTTCCCTTCGCTGACGACCGTGCCTTTTTCATCGACGACCTGAAGGGTAAAATTCTTCAGCCGCTCTGCCCATTCCGGCGTCGCCTCCAGCGGGATGGGGTCGCCGAGGACACCATAGCGGGAGCCGACGTTGATGGCGACGAGGACCGGGCCGTTGAATTTGACGCCCTTGCCGCAGACCATGTCAGGCAACTCTATGAAAGGGATCACCGCATCGAGGTGCTTCAGGGCTTCCGCGCCGGTCTTCGCCTGGTTTATCCCCTCGTCCTTGACCCTCACAACGAGGTCGCCTTCAGTCATCGGGACGGTACCGAAATTTGCGGGAACAACGGCCCCGTTCTTGAGCATCATCTTCGCAAGCAGCGTTCCCCGCACAGGCTGGTTGACGCCGAAGACCTTTTGCACATTGGGATTGGTAAGGCCTGCCTTGTAGCCGGCCAGCTCCCCGAATTCCTTGCCGATAAGCGCAACAAACCGTTCCTGTATCTTTGCCGCCTGCTCCATCGTCATGTTTGTGTCGATCTCGATGACCGGCGTCTTTTTGAGATATTGTTCTGCGAGCTGTGAGGCAAAATCAGCGGCCTGGACATACGAGAACACCGTAAGAAGGGCCATTGCAAGCATTGCGGTGGCCAATACTACAGACCTCATTGCAGTAAGATGTTTCATTGTTTCCCCCTTGTTTTTTTAATGTTATTATAGCCTTATCTTTTTACAGACCATTCTTGCACAACGGCCCTGTATTTGTCAATTTTTCGGGGCTCACGTCGCCCCCTCCAGCAGCAAAGCTGCCGGAGCCTCCCCCTCTCGCCCGAGAACGGGCTAGAGAATATTCATTTATTTAGGGCTCACGTCGCCCCCTCCAGCAGCAAAGCTGCCGGAGCCTCCCCCTCTCGCTCGTGAACTCGCTACAAAATATTATCAGGGCTCACGTCGCCCCCTCTGTAAACCAGCGGTCAGCATACAGCAGTCAGCTAAAACAAAAAGGCTTTAAGCTGATGGCTGAAAGCTGATAGCTGATAGCTAAAGAAGTCGTCAGCGGCATTGTGCTCTCAGCTCCTCGCTCTCCGCCGCTTTTTGAACATGTTGACAATGAATCTTTTTGCTATATACTTTACAGTAAAGAACAGAGAAGGGGGAATCAATGCAAATTTACATTATGTTGAGCAGGCTCACCGATGAAGGAAGAGAGACGGTCAAAAACAACTCTGCACGAATCAAGGAAGTGGACCAGGAGATCGAACGAATGGGAGCAAGGGTCCTCGCCCAGTACGCGCTGTTAGGGCCATACGATTTTCTTACTGTGCTGGAGGCGCCGGACAATGAAACAATTGCGAAAGTATCCATTGAGCTCGGCTCAAGAGGAACAGTGCAGATTCAGACCTTGGCTGCCACCCCTATCTTTGAATATATCGAGAAAATGGAAGGAGGTATTTCGGAAAAACATTCCGGAGAAGAAAGCCTTCCTGAAGAGTACGAAGAGAAGATGTATTAAAGAGAGAGTGCTGCTTTCAGCAGTCAGCCATCCCGCCCCCTAATGCCACATGTTCCGCTCTGCGCGCTATTCCTGGGAGAGGTCGTTCTTGCCTTCATCGATGCCTTCAGGGGCTTCAGCGATTTCCTGCCCTGCCTGATCCGCGTCATCTTCCTTGACCTTTGGCCTTAAACGGCGCTCCCGTTTCTCTTTCTGTTTCTCGAGGCGGGCTATCTCCTTTTGCCTCTTTTTATGTCCAAAAAATCCGCTATGTTTTGCCAAGCTTACCTCCTCGCAGTTTTTTGGGGCTCACGTCGCCCCCTCCAGCAGCAAAGCTGCCGGAGCCTCCCCCTCTCGCTCGTGAACTCGCTACAAAATATTATCAGGGCTCACGTCGCCCCCTCTGTAAACCAGCGGTCAGCATACAGCGGTCAGCTAAAACAAAAAGGCTTTAAGCTGATAGCTGATAGCTAAAGAAGTCGTCAGCGGC
>JAKQBZ010000164.1 GCA_029559435.1 Deltaproteobacteria bacterium
AGGTGATGATCGGCTGCATGACGGAAACAATGACGGGGCTGTCAGCTGCTATACACATGGCCGCCGGCACGGGGGAATTTGACTATATCGACCTTGATTCGATCTATTTCCTCCACCACGGAAACCGGTATGATACCCTGACGATAGCCGGCCCCCGGTTTATCGTTTCATAAAAATCATTTTTGCAGCGTGAAGTGCTTGACAAGGATGGCAGATACGTTACACAATAGAAAGATATTTTCCCAAACTCTTGACAAGGAGGGTGAAGATGGCCAATCACATAACTTCATCTTTGAATGAGCGGATGGACATGCTTAAACAAACCCAGTGGGGCACCGACCTCACCGCAGAGCAGATCGAACGGCTTGCACAATACCTTTATGTCGCAAAGATCAGCAAGGACGAACAGTTGTTCGTTGAAGGGTCGAAAGAGGCATATATGTGCTTCATCGTCGGCGGGCTTGTGAAGATCGCAAAAGGCGACTCCCGCAAACAGGAAAAGACAATATCCGAGATAGGTGCCGGCAGGACCTTTGGAGAGATGAGCATCATCGATGGCCTTCCGCGGTCGGCATCTGCAACCGCCGGCGAAGATACGACAATGCTCATACTATCAAAGGAAAATTTTGAGCTGCTTCTCAACGACAACCCGAAGCTCGGTATCGTGATCTATTCAAAGCTCGCCCAGCTAATGAGCCACCGCCTCCGCGTATCAGACTGGATGCTTGTGGAATACCTTTACTGATTAAATGGGCTTGCGTCGCCCCCTCCACGGGCAAAAGCCCGCGGAGCCTTCCCTTCTCGCTCGTGAACTCGCTGAGAAATATTATAAATGGGCCTGCGTCGCCCTTTTTTTGATGATGCGGACGTTATTTTGATATAATTACAATGTTCTTCCATGAAAAACACAGGCATAATCCAGAGCGAGCGGATAAAACAATCCTCCGGGATCACGCTGATCATCATAAAAGAGTCGGTCCAGTCGTTTCTGAAAAACAATAATTTTGAAATGTCTGCCGCTCTGGCTACGTACGGTTTTTTCTCCGTCATACCTCTGCTCTTTTTCGTTTCTTATCTTCTCGGTAATTACGCGATCCTGTCACGGACCATCATGAATGGCATCGAAGGCGTCATCGGGCATCTTTTTCCTCTCCTCAACACGTTCATATCAAAGGAGTTCTTTTTTACAACCCAGTATAAGGTGACCTGGCTTGTCATTACTCTTGGATTCGTTTTTGTATCAATAATGTCTCTTACGGACTCGCTCAGGACCGCTTTCCTGAAGATCTTCAGCATAGACAGCGGGCTGTCCTTCCTCAAAACCATATATGCGAACGTCCTTTCTGCCTGTGCTATCCTCGTTCTTTTTTTCTTCCTCGTTGCAGGCGAGATAACCTATTCTTATCTTGTCCAGACAGCTTTCGGGGAGGCCCGCTTTTTTGTTGTATTCAACGTCTTCATCTCGCTGGCCGTGGCTACATTCTGCATGGCCGTCTTCTACAAAACGTTTCTGCCGGTCAAGCTTAACCTGGGCCGGCTCATCACTGCCTCCTTTGTTTCGGCGATCCTCATCATCTCTATGAGAGATCTTTTTTCCACCTTTGTGCAGTCCAATCCTAACTATGGCCTTGCCTTTGGCTCTCTCAGGATATTGTTCTTTATGATCATATGGGTATATTATTGTTTTCTCGTGATCCTTTTTGGCGCCGAGATCATGGTTCATTTCTGGAAGAGGGACGCCCTTTTGCTAAAAGGTCTTTTTCTCCATGAAGCGGGCATTCAGAAAAGACCGAAGCTGATAAAAAAGTTTCTCAGGCGCTACGATGCCGGTGATGTTATCTTTCAGGAAGGCGAGCCGGGAGGCAGCATGTTTTACATAATTGCCGGCCTGGTAAACATCTGTAAGAAAGACCAGATAATACGGACCATGAAAAAAGGTGAATATTTCGGCGAGATGTCGATGCTCGTAGATACACCGAGAACAGCTACTGCAGTGGCTGCAGAGCCCGATACGCAGCTCGTCAACATCTCACATGACAATTTTGACGTCATTCTGAAAGAGAACCCTGACATAGTCCTGTCTATTCTTAAAGAGATGACGATGAGGCTCAAGATAACAGGGGACAGCCTCTAATGCGCAATAGCAAACCAATCACCAAACACCAATAACCAAGCTCCAATTAATCACCAATACCCAATATTCAATAACCAAACAAAGATTTTCTTGTATTATTTTTCCTCCGGGTATTCGGTAATTGGTTATTGGGTATTAATTGGTGATTGATGTTTGGTGATTGGTTATTCTAACTCTATCGGCCATTAATTCTTAAACTGCAATCATTTTTCCGCAACCGTTACGCCCAGTTCGCCCTTGTGCAGCCTGACGGTCAGCCTCTCTCCCGCGGTCACTTCATCGGGGCCGTAAACAATGCTGCCGGTATCGCTCTTCATGGTTATGCTGTACCCGCGCCTAAGTATGTTCTCGGGGTTAAGGTCCCGCAGTCTCTGCGACAGGGATTCTACGGCAACCTGTTTGTCCCTGAAATATTTCGGGAAGCCATGGATGAGGCTGCCGGACAGTTCGTCAAGGTACATCCGCGACGAAATGAAAAAGTCCTTTCTTTCTTTAAGCTCCGCCATGCCCTGATAGAGAAGGAACCTTGATCGCTCGATACGTTCACCGATACGTTGGAGAAGGGCATCTTTCATCCCTTCGATGAGGGTGAGCAGCTCCCTTTTGTCCTGTACGACCATATCCGCTGCCGCTGTCGGCGTCGGCGCCCTTACATCTGCAACAAAGTCCGCTATGGTAAAATCTATCTCATGGCCGATCGCAGAAACAATGGGAACCTTTGACGCATAGATCGCCCTGGCAACGCTTTCATCATTAAAAGGCGCAAGGTCTTCCAGGGAGCCTCCTCCCCTGCCGGCTATAATGACATCAACCCCGCCGATCGCGTTGAAATACTCAATGCCTTCAACGATTTCGGGGGCAGCTTCATCGCCCTGCACCTTTACAGGATAGACCAAAACGGCTATGTTCGGGAATTTTCCGTATATGACCTTCAGCATGTCCCGTATTGCCGCTCCGGCGGGCGACGTAACGATCCCGACCGCGACAGGCAAAAGCGGCAGAGGCCTTTTCCGGCCCTCGTCGAACAGCCCCTCCCGGAACAGCTTCTCTTTTAACGCAAGGAATTTCGCATAGAGGGCCCCCTGGCTCCCCTGGGCGATGATGTTGTTCACGATGAGCTGGTACTCCCCCCTCTTTTCGTACACATCGACCCTGCCCTCGCAGACGATGAGGTCGCCGTCACGGATCAGCGCCCCCTCTGCGAATCTCGCCTGATAGTTGAATGCAACGGCCTTCATCATGGCTGCATCATCCTTCAGGGTGAAGTAGAGGTGTCCCGACGGGTAAAGCTTTGCGTTCGAAACCTCGCCCTCGACGCAGACGTTCCTGAACCTGCCGCCGATAAGCTGTTTTATAGAAGAAGTGACCTCTGAAACAGTAAGGACTTCAAACCGCCATTCGGAAATAGCGTCCATTTATTTTCTCAGGTAATCCTTCATGAGCTTTATGGAACAATATTCGCCGCACATGCTGCACACATCGTCTTTAAGGTTCCTGTCCTTCCGGAACTCCCTGATCTTGTCAGGGTCGATGGCGCATTTGAGCTGGCCCTGCCAGTCAAGCGCCTTCCGGTATGTCGACATGGCCTTGTCAAGCTTGAAGGCCTTTTCGTTGCCCCTGGCCAGATCTGCGGCGTGCGCGGCGATCTTTGTGACGATCACGCCATCCCTGACGTCTTTCGGCGACGGCAGCCCGAGGTGTTCCGAAGGCGTCACATAGCAGAGGAAGTCGGCGCCGCAATATCCCGCAATAGCCCCGCCTATGGCTGACGTAATATGGTCGTAGCCCGGCGCTATATCGGTTACAATAGGGCCGAGGACATAAAAGGGGGCTTCGTTGCAAAGCCTTTTCTGGAGAACGATGTTCGCCTCTATCTGGTTGATCGGGACGTGCCCGGGCCCTTCGATCATTACCTGCACATCGTTCCGCAGAGCCTCTGCGCAGAGCTCTCCGAGGATGATGAGCTCTTCGACCTGGCCCCTGTCGGTGGCATCTGCGATACACCCCGGCCGGAGGCCGTCTCCGAGGCTCAGCGTCATATCGTATTTCCGCGCGATCCTGACGAGGCGGTCGAACTGCTCGTAAAGGGGATTTTCCTTCTTGTTGACGATCATCCATTGCGCGAGGAATGCCCCGCCGCGGCTGACGATGTCGGTAACCCTTCCCTGGCTTCTCAGCCTTTCCAGCGAGCGCCGCGTAACGCCGCAGTGGACGGTGACGAAATCAACGCCGTCTATTCCGTGTTTTTCAATAACCTCAAAGATATCGTCAGGCTCCATCCGGGTTATGGTCTTTCTCTTTTTAACCGTCTCAACGGCGGCCTGGTATATCGGGACAGTGCCGACAGGTATCTTTGACTCCTCTATGATCACCTTTCGGATCTCGTCGAGGTTGCCGCCGGTGCTCAGGTCCATAACCGTATCGGCCCCCGCCTCCCGCGCCATTTTCACCTTCTCAAGCTCTGCCTTGAGCCCGGACTTCTCCGGGGAGGTTCCCAGGTTTGCATTAACCTTGACGCACAGGCCCTTCCCCACGCCTTTCGGCGTAAAGTTTTTGTGCCTGTTGTTTGCCAGGATCGCGACCTTCCCAGAGGCAATGTTTTCGCGCAAGGTATTCCTGTCTATGCCTTCATCTTTTGCGACACGCTCCATCATCTTTGTAATCTTTCCTTTCCGCGCCGCTGTTAATTGATTGTTCATAGTCGTATCATCTCCATTTTATTAATTAGTTCCAAGGGGTTCCGGGCGAAAAGCCTTATGATCGGTTCTTTGCCGATGTCCCCCTTATCATAGATAATATCAGGCGGTGCCGATGCCCTCCTGAGGGTTATGTCAACGAGATGGTCAAGGCTTTTGCCTTCAGCCCCTCTTATCTTCGACGGTTCCTTCCTGCGATCAAAGAAGGCGACGCGCATATCGCGCTCCTTCGCCTTTGACAGGATCGCCTCGTCGTACCGTATGTTCACGCAGGCACGCATATAGGGATAATGGCGCATGTACGTGAGGATGAGCCTTGCTACATGGGACGATGCGCCGAACTCGGGATCCTCTCTAAAATATATGCTGTGGCCGCGCTTGCCTATCCTTGCCGGAAACGCGGCAACATCCTCCGTCCCCTTGGCATCCGCCAAAGCATACCCCATGTTCATCTGAACTTCCGGAACGAACTCGACGCAATTGAGCTTTGATAAACGCTTCGCGGCCGCTTGCAGGTCCTTCAGCGCCTCCAGCCTCTGTGCCGCCCTGCTGTTCATAATCCCCGAGGAGAGGTAGTAATATCCGTCTTCATCTATGCGGTAACACTCCCTAAGAAGCCTGTCCATGTGCCCCTGTGCCGCCAGAAAGGACTCCTTCATCGGGTAGCCGGCAACAAGATAAGACAGCACAGACGACGAGAAAGAACATCCGGTGCCGTGTATTACCCGGCCTATCCTTTTTTTCTTCCATTCCACAAACTCTTTTCCATCATAAAAGATGTCTGTCGGCTCACCCTTAAGGTGCCCCCCCTTTATAATGACAGCGCCTATGCCTGAATCAACGAGCACCTTCGCCGCGGCCCTCATGTCCTGCACGCTGCGGATCTCTTCCCCTATCAGGATCGACGCCTCTTCAATGTTCGGGGTAATGATGCGCGCGGCCGGGAAAATGGAGCCGACAAGCCTTCTCATGCCCGCCCCGGTAATGAGCGCTCTTTTGTTCTTGGACGCAAATACCGGGTCAACCACTATGGGGATGCCTCTTCTCTTTCTCAGAAACCTTGCAATCTCATCTACGTACCACTGGTCATACACCACGCCGATCTTCACGCCATCGACGGCCAGCCCATTGCTTATCATGCCAAGCATCTGCCTGAATTGGTCCTGCGGCGTCGGCCACAGGTCCGTCACTCCTTTTGGGCCTTGCACAACGGTGCATGCCGGCACGGATATGCCGTGAAAGCCAAAGGAGAAAAAGGTGTCCGTATCGCGCGTGATGCCCGCGCCTGACGTGGGGTCATACCCGGCAATGGCAAGAATATTCTTCATTTGATCCTTTTCGCGATCAGTTCGGCAACCCTTTTCCCTGACAGGAGCATTCCGCCGAAGATTGGCCCCATCCTGTAAGAACCAAAGGCAGCGTTCGCGCTCATGCCGGCGACATAAAGTCCCGGAAAGACCTCCTTGGTGTTTTCAGGGGTTGTTGTCTCCGCGACGTCTGCCCACATGGAGCGTTCTCCCTCCACCTTCCCCGAAGGGGTGTTGAGCCGCACGTTCATCTTCCGTTCAAGCACCCTTACAACCTCCAGCGGGTGACCAGTGGAATCAACGACGCATTTCGACATGATCGTCAGGGGATCTACGTGAAGAGATGCCATTTCAACGGCGGTCCAATTGATCACAACGCCTGCGACCTTCTCTTTTCGCACCACAAGGTCTTCGATGCTTATAAGGTTGAATATCTTCGCCCCTGCCTTCATTGCCTTATACGTCAGCCCGCTCACGCACTCCACCGAGTCTGCCACGTGGTATCCTTTTTTATACTGTCTCGTCGTTATGCCCAGCTCATCCAGTATCATTTTGCCTTCGTCCTGGACAACGATCTCATTGAACATCATGCCCCCGCCCCACATGCCCCCTCCTATGGAGAGCTTTCTCTCAAATATCACCGCGTTCAACCCCTTTTTCGCGAGATAATAGGCTGCCACGATACCGGCAGGGCCTGCGCCGCAGATGGCTACGTCAATGTCAAGGCAGGAAAGAAGTTTTTTTGTATAGCACTCTATTATGGCTTTGGTCACAACCCTTTCATCGATCATGCCGCTTCCCCTGTCTATAAGATACGGAATAACCTAAATATATATCACATTTCCCGAGGTAAACCTATAAAAACATGCACGATGGCGTTTGCCGACAATATTGTCGAGCATGGAGGAACAACTTCGACATTTGTTGCCTCTTTGTTAAGAGGATTTTGCCTTCCAAAATTATACTATTAACAATATCAATAAGTTATGATGCATTGGCTTTCTGGCACACATATTGCTCTATTTGGGATAGTGTTTGAAAAAATCTTTATAGGAGGTTACAATGAAAAAGATGCACGTAGGATTGTTGGTGGTACTCTTCATGGCGCTGACGGCAACGGTTTATGCCTTTGGACCAGGACAGGGTCCGGCAGGTTATGGCCGAGCAGGTTATGGCCCTTGCTTAAGCGGCGGGGGACCGGGTTATGGACCGGGATCAAATCTCAATCTCAGCAAGGAACAGATGGACAAGATATGGCAGCTTAAAGAAAAACAGCGGAACGAAACGTCGGCCTTGAGGTATGAGCTCTTCCAGAAAAAGAACGAACTGAGATCGCTGTACACAAATCCGGCCGCAGAGGACGCTGCGATCCTCGCAAAGCAGAAAGAGGTCAATGCCCTGAGGACAAAATTACAGGACAAAATGGTGCAGTTCAAGCTCGACCAGAGGAAGATACTGACCCCGGAACAGCTGAAGCAGCTTAACGAGTCCGGGCGCGGATTCGGCGCAAGAGGCTTTAGCAAAAAGGGCTTCGGCAGACAGGGCTCCGGGCCGGGACCATGCGGCAGAGTGTAAGGAAAGGGCTGGCCACCAGCCCTCCTTTCTCTTACGACAAGGAGGCATACAATGAGAAGAGGTTACCTTTTAACAATAATCATAGCAGCAAGTTTTCTGGCCGCTTCCTGCACATCGACGGGGTATAACACCCAGAAAGGTGCGGCGATCGGCACAGGCTTAGGCGCCCTGGCAGGGCAGATAATCGGCCGTGACACAGCTTCAACCCTCATCGGCGCAGCAGTAGGCGGGCTTGCCGGCGTTATCGGGGGCAATGCCGTTGATCAGAGCGTTGCGAACGAAAGGGTCGCCGTTGCGTCACAACAGCCAATGGGCACAGCCACCGCTTACCCCCAGGCGGGCCAGCAGCTCGAACCCCCTCCGGGACAGTGGGTTGATGTTCCCGGACAGTGGGCCGGGGGAAGATGGGTGCCTTCCCATAAAGTGTGGGTGCCTGTGAATCCATGACGGCCTTCATACCGCTCCTTCTTCTCCTCCTCCTTTTCGCGCCCCCTCTCTACGGCCAAAACTCCTACGCGGAGTTCGAGAGGGGGCTCGGGTTATCTCATTCCCAAAAAACACAGGTGGAGGGGATAAAAAACAGATACATCGACGAATGGAGGACGTTAAAGCAAGAATCCATAAGAAAGCGCCTCGAACTCCAGGAGCTCAGCAAAAACCCAGCAGCAAACCCTGAAAAGATCGGTAAGCTCCGCAATGAGATCGGGGAGATAGAGCAGTCAAGGAACAATCTCTACAAGCAGTACAGGGGAGAGGTATCGCGAACCCTTAATAAGGAACAGAGGGAAAGATATAACAGCTTCTGTGACACCCAAAAGAAACAGAAGGTGCGCTCTTTCCGACCGGGAAGGTATGGGAGATAAAAAGACAATACTCTTTCCCTCTCTTTTGTTCGCGATCCTTTTTCTCCTCATTGCCATAACCGGCTATTTCCAGATCAGCATCATCAAAGAGAACATCGAGGACCTCCTCCGCGGAGAGGGCGAGATCGTTTATACGCACATCAGGCGTGAAATCGACATCAACCTTGAATACCTCGGCCTTCTCGAAAAATCACCCGCTATCATTACGCCTAATTTTCTCAATGCCATGGTCTCTGATGAGGCCATCCTCGAGGATATTTATACCCTCTTCAGCAATACGGAAACGGCTGACGCCGGCAATATCCCCCTCTCTAATTTCGCGATCATCGACCCGAACGGCAACGTCATATTCAAAAAGGGTGGGTTTGTTATACCGCAGGCATCGCTAAAGGCCCTTCTCGCGAAAGAAAAGGATACGGTCCTGAAAATGCCGGCGCATAAAGACCCTGCGCTTGTTATGGGAATGTGGGCGAAGGGAAGGATCGTTTTTTTCAGTATTGACAGGCAGGAGCTGGATGGGTTGAGAAAAAAGTTTGTTATTAAGGATGTCCTGGAAAGGGAGGAGCGGAGGTTCAACGTTGTCGGCATCACAATATACGATGATAAGGGGCTGCCCTATCTGGCCATTTACGGAGAGAAGGCAAACGCCTTTGCGCTTTCAAAACCCCTCGATTCACCCTTTCTTCCCGGGCACAGGATGGAAGTTCTCATTTCAAGGGGCCTTGCCGACGACACCCTGCGAAGGACCACCTTCAGCTTCATTATTACCCTTATATTTCTCGCAGGATCAGGCGCGATCGGCACATTCGTCATTTTCATCCTTGAGAGAAGGCACGAAAAAAAGGTCGAAGAGATGGAGAAAAGGCTGGCGCTCAGGGAAAGGCTTGTCTCGCTCGGCAGGCTTGCCTCGGGCATGGCGCACGAGATCCGCAACCCCCTCAATGCCATAAGCCTCTCTGTTCAGCGCCTGAAGAGGGAATTCTCCCCTGCCGAAGAGAAGAGGGAGGAATATGATCAATTTCTCGATATCGTCAGAAGCGAGCTGACGAGGGTCGACAGGATCGTAGAGGAATTCCTGCTCTCCACAAAAGCAAATATACCCTTCTCGCAGGAAAAACTTTATACTATCGTGGAAGAAGTGCTTATGGTGATCAAAGAAAAGGCGGCCTCGCGGAATGTTGAGCTCAAAAACAGCGTCCATGCCGACATTGTTATAGAATCACAAAAAGACAGGCTCAAACAGGCCTTTTATAATATTATCGTCAATGGCGTCGAGGCGATCCAATCAAAAGGCGCCGTTGAGCTGTTCACAGAAAAACGCGGCGGCGGCGTTGACGTCATTATCAAGGACTCCGGCGCCGGCATCAAAGAAGAAGAAAAGGGCAGGATCTTCGAATATTATTTTACAACGAAGGACAAGGGGATAGGGATCGGGCTTCCCATCTCCTACATCATCATCAAGGACCATAATGGGGACATTAAGGTGAACAGCGAGGAAGGCAAGGGAACGACGTTCGTCATAACATTGCCCCTGAAACAGCCCTCAAAAGAAAAGGGGAGCAGGAATGGATAGGGCGCGCATATTAATTGTGGAGGACGAGGAGACGCAGCGGACATTGCTCGGAGGCCTCCTTGAAAAAGAGGGGCATGCCGTCGCAGCCGCGGGAAACGGTTCCGGCGCAATTGATCTGTTTAAAAACAATCCCTTTGAGATCGTCTTTCTTGATTACAGGCTGCCTGATACCGATGGCCTGACGCTTCTTAAAACATTCAAAGAGATAAACCCGGAGGTTGATATCATCATGATCACCGCCTTCGGGACCATTGAAAATGCCGTTGAGGCCCTGAAGGCAGGCGCAACGGACTATCTTACAAAACCCGTAGACCTCGATGACCTTTTCTTTAAAATAAAAAAGATCGAGGAAAAGGCACACCTCATCCGGGAGAACAAGGTCCTGAAAGAGACGCTGAAAGACAGGTTCAAGTCCGAGAACTTCATATACCATAGCGACAGGATGCACGAGGTGGCAAGCCTCGTTGTAAGGGTGGCAAAGACCGACTCGACCTGCATCATTGAAGGGGAAAGCGGCGCAGGGAAGGAGGTTATCGTCAACCTCCTTCACGAATTAAGCGAAAGGAAGAACCGCCCCCTCATCAAGGTAAACTGTGCGGCGATCCCCGAGACGCTCCTGGAGAGCGAACT
>JAKQBZ010000112.1 GCA_029559435.1 Deltaproteobacteria bacterium
ATCAATGCCATAATTATCGGCCTTCCAATAGGTGTTTTATTTGTACTAATTCCATTATGGCTAGCGGATTTCTTACCGATTAAAGCCAAGATCATCATTACTCTTATGTCTTTTGTTGTTGGTGTGGGGTCAATTTACTCCATACACCTGCTTGCTAAGGCGTTTTCACTGTTAAAGCGAGGTAGGGGACGTGGTTGACTAACGTGACTAACCCCTTTCTGTCGCACGTTGCATAATAACAACAAAAAAAGAGATCATGCCACGCAAAGCACGCCTCGATGCAGCAGGCGCTCTTCACCACGTAATAGCGCGCGGGATAGAACAGAGGACAAAGGGGACGTTCTTAAGAAATTAAATAACTATCAATGCCTCGTCGTGCACGTCTTCATTCAGCTGGAATGGTCTATCACGTTATAGTCAGGGGAATTGAGAAGAAGCCAATCTTCGTCAATAACCGTGACCGAAAAGATTTTTTTGAACGCTGTTCTGAACTTCTCCCCGAAACAAAGATATCCTGTTACGCTTGGGCATTCATGTCCAATCATGTCCATATGCTCCTTCGTACCGGCGATGTTGCACTTTCCACGTTCATGGCACGTCTTCTCACCGGTTATGCTACTAGCTTCAACCGCAGGCACAAACGCGCCGGGCATCTTTTCCAAAACCGTTACCGTTCCATCATTTGCCAGGAAGAACCGTACTTGAAAGAATTGGTCCGATATATACACCTCAATCCATTGCGGGCAGGGATTGTTCAGGATTTTGAATCCCTTACAAGATTTCCTTGGTGCGGCCATGCGGTCCTTCTCGATAACGTAAGATGTACCTGGCAGGATAGGGATTATATCCTCTCTTTTTTTGGTACGAATGCATCAAAGGCTAAAACGTCGTACCTTGAGTTCGTAAGGTCCGGCAGCAACCAGGGCAGGAAACCTGAACTGGTAGGCGGGGGATTAATACGAAGTCTCGGTGGTTGGGAAGAAGTGAAAAGATGCAGACCTCAAGGTCTTATGAAAGGCGATGAACGCATTCTCGGGGATACATCCTTTGTCATGGGTGTGCTTGCGAAGGCAGAGGAAACTATGACCAGGCGCTACGCGATAAAGCAATCAGGTCTTGGTATCGCTACGATAGAGAAACGGATTTGCGATATTTGTGATATTACCCTGGAAAATCTTTATTGTCGTGGAAGATACAAAAGGCTGGTTGAGGCGAGGAGCATATTTTGCTTTTGGGCGGTGCAAGAGCTGGAGGTAACAATGAAGGATCTTGCAGTACGTTTTGCCATTACAGAAACAGCTGTCAGTTATGCTGTGAGAAGGGGACAGAATATCGTCCAGAAAAGAGGGCTAAAGCTTTTCTGAAAAAGTTACTTAATTTCTTAAGAACGTCCCCTTTGTGTTTGTGGCGTGATATTAAACCAACAAAAAGGAGAAAAAATGGAAAGAAGAAAAAGGAATTGCGCATTCATCGCATGGTTGTTCGCTGCACTTTTTCTTATCGGTACCGGCTGCAATGCCTTTCCCGCCTTCGCTGAAACGCTCTTTTATGACTATGATGACCTGAACCGGCTGACGACCGTGGAAATCCCTGATGCAGGAGGCATAAAGTACGAATACGACGAGGTCGGCAACCGCCTGTCGAAGACGTTTACCATGAGCACGTGCGTCCCGGCCTGCCCTCCCGGGTTTACCCTGGAAGGCGGCACATGCCAACAGCCTGCGGGCTGTCCCGGCGGAGCCATGGACGCACATTATGACCTGTGTATCCATGACATCCAATTCGGCTGTCCTGCCGGGTATACCTATGTTGCGGAACGGTCCCGCTGCGAATCCACACCACTCTGTTCCGCAGGATCATATGATGCCACACGCAACCGCTGCCAAAGGCAGACCAACAAGGACTGCCCGGACGGTTATATCTATACAGCCGCACGGGACCGCTGCGAACGCGCCCCGTCATGCCCATCAGGCGGATCGTACTCAGCGGCAAACAACCGCTGCGAGGCTGCCTGCACATATCTTTATACTTGCAGCTTGACGGGGGGAGGCGGCGGCGGTTGGAATTCCGGTACATACGGGGATCATGATACCTGCCTAAGCAACTGTTCGCAGACGACCGTGTGCACATCAGGGGTTGATCCCGTGTCAGGCAACGAAGTCTTCACCTGCCCGTATGGCGCAGATCACGCATGCGACGCAAGCCACAACTGCACCCGTGCCGGAACATGCAGCCTCAACACCTCCTGCAGCTGCCCTCCCGGTTATTCATGGAACGGGGCGACCTGTACTGCCCGTGCTACATGTCCGAATGGCAGCCTCAACGGCGATAACGATGTCTGTTACCGGTCGTATATCCCTTCGTGCGACCCAGGATGGTCGTTAGGCCCTGCGAGCGGGGGAGTGATATGCTATCAGAACGCGTCGTGCCCCTCCGACGTAATCTTCAATCCTCTCTATGATATCTGCTATACAGATAGTACAACAGGCTGCAACATCGGCTACACCTGGGATCCCGCGAACTCCCTGTGCAGCATGCCGCCCCAATGCCCGGCCGGCTCTTCCTACAGCGCGGCGCACAAACGCTGCGAAGCCGCCCTCCTGCCCTGCCCCTAATGCCGCGTGAGGCAAAGAACCAGCTTATAGCTGATAGCTTATAGCAGAAGCAAACACGGAATCCTAATATCTAAATCCGAATAGCAAATGTTCAAAAAGATCTGAGTATGTTTTGAATTTAGAACATTCGAATTTGTTTATTGCTTCGATATTAGGATTTAGTGTTTACCGAGCTATGGACTATGAGCCGCCTTTCATCGTCTATTCCACCGTTACGCTCTTGGCGAGGTTGCGCGGCTGGTCTACATCGGTGCCAAGAAAATTTGCGATGTGATAGGCGAGAAGCTGGAGCGGCACGACCGACAGGATCGGCTGCAGCGCATAGATGGTCCGGGGCAAAACAAAAAAGGTTTCCACGCGGTCTGCCATTTCGTGAGACGGGTCATCGGTCAGCATCAGCACCCTGCCCCTTCGCGAGATCACTTCTTCCACATTGCCGCAGGTCTTTTTGTATGTATGGTCATGGGGAGAGACAACGACAACGGGCATGTTCTCGTCGATAAGGGCAATGGGGCCGTGCTTCATCTCGCCCGCGGCATACGCCTCCGCGTGGATATAGGAGATCTCTTTCAGCTTTAAGGCGCCCTCGAGCACCGACGGGTAATTGACCCCCCTTCCCAGGTAAAGGAAGTTGCGGTAGGCCATATATTTCCTTGCCACCTCTTCGATAAGCCCCGATGCGTCGAGGATCGACTGTATCTTGTGCGGCACCTGCTTTATCTCGTTTATATAACCGCTGACATCCGAGGCGCTGATCCTGCCAAGCGTTTTGCCCATATGGAGCGCAAAGAGAAAGAGAACCGATATCTGGGTCGTGAAGGCCTTTGTGGAGGCAACGCCTATCTCGGGGCCCGCATGGGTAAAGATAACCCCATCGGCGTCCCGCGCAAGGGTGCTGCCAAGGACGTTGCAGACGGAAAGCGTATAGACCCCTCTCTTCTTGCCCTCCTTCATCGCCGCGATCGTGTCGGCCGTTTCGCCCGACTGGGAGACGAGGACCAGCATATCGTCCTCTTTGAGGATCGGCTCTCTGTAGCGGAATTCAGAGGCGATATCGGTCTCGACGGGGATGCGAAGCATAGATTCAAAAAGGTGCTTCCCTATCATGCAGGCATGATATGATGTGCCGCAGGCAACCATCCATATCTTTTTGATCTTCGCGAGGTCAGGTAATTTCAGCTCTTCGAAATCCACCTGGCCTTTTTCTTCTTTCACCCTTCCGATCAGCGTCTCTGATATGGCCCGCGGCTGCTCAAAGATCTCTTTCAGCATAAAATGCTTGAAGCCTCCTTTTTCCGCCATGGCATCGGACCACTGGACCTGGCGTATCTCCCTTTTAACGGCTTTGCCTTCCAGGTCGATCAGCTTCACCGTGCCTTCGGCGAAGACCGCAATATCATCATCCTCGAGGAAGATAAACCTCTTTGTCCTGTTGATGATCGCCGGGGCATCGCTCGCGATATAATATTCGCCGTTGCCGACGCCCACGATGAGTGGGCTTTCCTTTCTTGCCGCGATGAGCATCTTGTCCGCTTCGCGGATGATGCCGAGGGCATAGGAGCCCCTGAGCTCCTTCAGGGACAACCGGACAGCCTCGACAAAATCCCTGCCTTTTTTGATGTAGCTCATGATAAGGTGGGGTATGACCTCCGTATCGGTATCGGAAAGGAACTTGTGGCCTTCTTTTCTCAGGCGGTCTTTCAGCTCAATGTAGTTTTCGATGATGCCATTGTGCACAACGACCACGTCCCCTGCCTTATGGGGATGCGCGTTCCGCTCTGACGGCGTCCCGTGTGTTGCCCACCTCGTATGCGCGATGCCCGTCTTCCCTGCAAAGCTGCTGTCAGCGACAATTTTTCTCAGCTCATCGACCTTCCCTTTCTGCCGGGCCACTTCGATCTTCCCTTTATTCCATACCGCAATGCCCGCTGAATCATAGCCCCTGTATTCAAGCCTCTTCAGCGCGTCTATCAGTATCCCGCAGGCGTCGCTCTTCCCCTTATAGCCTACTATTCCGCACATTGTCTCTTCCTTTTGTCCATATTGCCCCTCTTTACGGCCTTGCGCTTTTCAGCTCTATCGTATTACAAGTAACGGCCCGCGCCCCGGTGTTAACGTTTTTTCCTGCCTCCCCCATCGCCGGCAGCGCGGCCTGTCCTGGAAAAAGGCCCAACCTTCGCGTTCTTTTTGATCTCGCTCCCCTCGACAACGGCAAACCCTTCAACGGTGACGTTATCGTGAACCACCGAATCCTTCACAACGACATTGGGCCCGATGACCACGCCGCTCCCTATCACGGTATCCCCGAGAAGATAACAGTTGGGAAATATCGTTGTATCGATGCCGACCTTTACGCCGCTTTCGATATACACATTTTTGTCCAGAAAGGTTACCCCTCTTCGCATATGCTGCTGCACGATCCTCCAGCGCATGATCCTGTTCGCCTCCAGGAGCTCCATGCGGGAATTTATGCCGAGGACCTCCTGGGAGTTCCCGTGGTTGTATCCCTTGATGATCTGGCCCTTCTGCCGCCCCACCTTGCAGATATCGGTAAGGTAATACTCGCCCTTTTTATTATCCGCAGATATTGATCTCAACAGGGGGAAAGACCGCGCCGGAATGATGCAGATGCCCGTGTTGATACGCTTGATCTCCCGCTCTTTCCGTGTGGCATCGGCATCCTCTTTGATCTCGATTATCTCATCGCCGGACATGATGACCCTTCCGTATCCGCCGGGGTCGGGGACATCCGTCGTCATAAAGGTGACGCTCTTTGCCTTTTCGTAAAAGGAAAGGAAATCCTTCAATGTCTCCTTCTCTATCATGGGGACATCTCCATAGAGAACAAGGACGTCGCCTTTGTCAATGAACCTGCCGGCAGAGAGCAGCGCGTGGGCCGTGCCCTTCTGCTCCCGCTGCAGGACGCATGCGACAGGATAGGCCTTCAGATATTCCTCGACCTCTTCCCTGCCGTGGCCGACGACAACAACGATCTTCGCAGGTGAAAGCTCCCGCGCCCTCTCGACCACGTAGCGGATCATGGGCCTCCCCATGATCTCGTGCATCACCTTCGGCCTTTTTGAGACCATTCTCTCGCCCTTTCCTGCGGCAAGGATCACAACGTTAAGCTTTTTCATCGACCCTCTCCTTCCTTCCAAAGACCCTCACAATGACAACGCTCAGCTCATAAAGCCCCCATAACGGGACGGCAACGAGGAGCTGGCTTGACACGTCCGGCGGCGTAATTATGGCGCTTACAATGACGGCTGCGAGGATTGCATACCTCCTCTTGTTCGCGAGCATCCTGTAGCGTATGATCCCTGCCCTCGCGAGGTAAAATGCGACAAGCGGCAGCTCAAAAAGCAGCCCGAACATTATGAGCATCTTCATGGTCAGGCTCATGTAGCTCTTGAGGTCCGGCATGGGAATAATCAGTTCACCGGCGTAGCTGACAAAGAAACGGTATATAAAAGGCATCACGACGTAATAGCAGAACAGGCCTCCGCATATAAAACAGAGGCTGCCCAGCAGGATGAAGGGATAAACATAACGTTTTTCCTTTTCATAAAGGCCCGGAGATACAAACATCCAGAACTCATAGAGGATCACGGGCGCAACAATGAACAGGGCGGCGACAATGGATATCTTGAAATAGGTGATGAACGCCTCGGTGACAGCGGTAAAAATAAAGGAGCTCTTTTCCGGCATGACCCGGATGAAAGGCTCCATAAGAAAGCCAAATATCTTTTCCTTAAAGGAATATGTCAGAATAAAGGCTAACCCGACCGCTACAATGCAGACCAGGATGCGGTCGCGCAGTTCCTTGAGATGGGAAAGGAATGGCTGCTTTTCATCAACTGATGATTTCTTGGCCATGAGGTTTCGACTTTTTCTGTTGGCGTTTTTTTATCCGCGTAATGCCCCGCCTTCAGGGATATTTTTATCTTCTTTCCCTTCCGCGCCCTGAGCGTTGCGCTCAGCATCCACGGCGGGCTCCCCGGAATACGCCTCTTCTGCAGCGCTATCATGGGCTTTTTCTTCCGGCGAGGCCTCATCTCCTGCAACCTCATCCTCGATGGTCTCTTTTACCTCATCGGCCATCCTCCTGAACTCCGAAAAAGCCTTGCCGAGAGATTTGGCAAGCTCTGGCAGCTTCGAAGGCCCCACTACCAGCAACGCCACGACCATAATAACAATGATTTCCGGAAGACCGATGCCAAACATTTTTCATAAACTATCATAAAAACAAGGTCAGGTAAAACAAAATAACCCCGTATAACAATTAATCCCGTATATTTACAAATCTTTTATTCTCTGCTAACATGTATATATCCCATGATGAAAAAATTCTGCCTTTTGACCCTGTTGGTCGCTTCACTTTTGCTTATTGCCCCTTGCCTGTATGCGGAGGGCTTCGGGAGGCCGGGGTACCACGACGCCTCGCTGACGCATGACGGCCGGACAAGAACATACATGGTGTATATCCCGACGATATATATTGTCCAGAAGCCTCAATCCGTCCCTCTTGTCATCGTGCTGCACGGGAACGGCGAAAACGCAAAGAATGCGGCGCACATCACCGGCTTCAGCCAGAAGGCAAATACTGAAGGGTTTATCGTTGTCTACCCGAACGGAACAGGGTGGATCGGCAAGAACAAGTTTCTTACCTGGAACTCCGGCAATTGCTGCGGTTTTGCCGTCGAACACGATATCGACGATACAGGTTTTATAAGGGCCCTTATAGAGAAGCTCGCAAAGGAACTGCCCATTGACCCGAAGCGTATCTATGCAACCGGTATTTCGAACGGCGCCATGATGAGCTACCGCCTCGGCTGCGAGCTGTCTGACAGGATTGCCGCGATCGGCCCCGTAGCAGGGGCCCTGAACATTCAGGATTGCAGGCCCGCGCACCCCCTTTCCGTCGTCATATTCCACGGCAAAGATGACCAACACGTTCTCTACAAAGGCGGCAAATCATTGAAGATGGCAGACGGCCGTGAACGCGCCGACACCCCTGTTTCGTATGCAGCTACCTTCTGGGCAAAGAATAATCAATGCTCGGCAGACCCTCAAACGGAAGAGAAGGGGCGCATCATCACGGATCTTTATACGGGCGGATCATCCGGCACCGAGGTCCTTGTCTATAGCATAAAAGGCGGAGGCCACGCCTGGCCCGGAGGTAAAAAAGAGGCTATTTCAACGCCGATACGCCTGTCAGCGAAGTACCTGCAACAGACCTGATCTGGGAATTTTTCAAAAGCCACCCGAAGCAGTAAGCAAAAATACAGCTCACAGCCATCAGCTTACAGCCGTCAGCAAACTAATAACAGTTTCTATAGACCAGCTATACAAGATAAACCTGATGAACTGATTTGCTGATCGCTGAAGGCTGACTGCTGAAAGCTGATCATTATTTCACTTGACATTATTACAAATTTGTATTAAATATTAATTTATAATTATTATAACTATGGAAGACCTGATTAAAATACTCCAGTCCAAAAATATTCACCCGTCCCACCAGCGCATAAAAATACTTGAGATCCTTGAGAATAACGAAGATCATATGAATGTGAACATGATCTATGAAGAGCTTTTGAAGGAAATACCGACGATATCGAAAACAACTGTTTATAATACACTGAGCACTTTTGCTGAAAAGGGGCTTGTCCATTGCCTCACGATCACTCCTGAAGAGATGAGGTACGACTACAGGGCAAAGCCGCATCACCACCTGTTATGCACACAATGCGGAAGGATAATTGACGTAGATGTGCAATGCCCCTATGCCGATGTTATGGAGATCGACGGCCACAGGATCGAAGAGATACAGGGCTATTTTAAAGGCACATGCAGGGAATGCCTGTCGCACGATAAGGCACAAATAATAAAATAAAGGAGGCATATCATGGCTGAAAGACTACAGGTTTACAAATGCGCGGTCTGCGGGAACGTTGTCGAGGTTCTTTTTGGCGGAAAAGGTGCGCTTGTCTGCTGCAATGAACCGATGGCTCTCATGCAGGAAAACACGGTAGACGCTGCAAAGGAAAAACACGTCCCCGTTATTGAAAAGACAGCGGACGGGATCAAAATAAAGGTCGGCAGCGTCGCCCACCCTATGGAAGAAAAACATTATATCGTCTTGATCGAGGCAATCGTCGACGGCAAGGTCTATCGGCAGTTCCTGTCGCCCGGCGAAGCGCCTGAGGCATCTTTTCCTGTAAAAGGCGACAATGTGACGGCCCGCGAATACTGCAACCTGCACGGGTTGTGGAAAAGCTGATAAATACGGCTCATGGTTCGTAGCTCATGGCAAATACTAAATCCTAATATCGAAGCACTAAACAAATTAGAATGTTCTAAATTCAAAACATGCTCGA
>JAKQBZ010000174.1 GCA_029559435.1 Deltaproteobacteria bacterium
ATTGAAAAAGGTCGCGCCCGGCGGCTCTGCATCGAATACGTGCCACGTCCTATCACGGATGGGGTTTGGCGTTGGGCTCGTCGGCGTCCTTGGCGAAGACCGGGAAGGAGATTTCTACCTGAAGCAGCTGCCCTATGCCGACAGGGGCGCAATCGTCAGGAGGGGCAGATCGGGCATGGCCTATATCGTCAACACTCCCAAAAGGGACCGTTCGATCATCGTTGTCCCCAACAGCAACAGCGACCTTACGGTTCAGGACGTCGGGAAGTCAGACCTTTCAGGGTCGCAATGGGTCCATATGACCTCCTATGTCAAAGATCGGGCCATGGAGGCGCAGCTATATATAAAAAAACAGATAACAGGAAAGGTTCCCTTCAGCATAGACCCCGGAGAGATATACGCAGCAATGGGAGAAAAGATATATCCCCTCATTGACGGCGCAGAGATACTTTTCACAACGGAGAAGGAGATGGTGATGCTTTTCGGCGACGATGCGAACAAGGCAACAGGGAAGGCGCTTGAAATGGTCAACATCGTTGTTGTAAAAAAAGGGAAAAAAGGCGCGTCGCTCTGCACGAAGAACAACAGCGTAGCCGCGCAGGCCGGAAAGGTACACGTTGTTGACAATACCGGCGCCGGCGATGTCCTCAACGGCGTTTTCCTTGGCCTTTATATGCAGGGAAAGGACCCTGCCGGCGCTCTGGGGGCGGCCGTTAAGGCAGCGTCAATAAGCGCCACCGGGTTCGGCAGGGATGCCTACCCCGACGCAAAAATGGTAGAGGAATTCCTGTGCAGCAACGGAAAAGGAAATTGAATATAAAGGTATAACGGGGGCTTGTATGAAGATATGCTGGTTCACGACAGGCAGGGATAAAGAGGCCCTGACCTTGCTGCAAGAAGTCAACGACGCTATCGAAAAGAAGGCGATCGATGGCGAGATAACCCTTTTATTCATGAACAGGGACAAAGGCGAGTCGCCCGTTTCTGACGAGGTCGTCGCCTACACGGAGGAGAAAAAGATCCCCGTTGAGCTTTTCAGCACGAAACGCTTTCTCGAAGGGCGCGGCCTGAAGCTCAGCGAAGGAAGGGAGCTCTTTGACAGAGAGGTGCGGTCGAGGATCGCTCGCTATGATTTCGACATTATATTCCTCGCGGGCTACATGCTCATCGTTTCACAGGTCCTCTTTGAGCCATACATCGTCATCAACCTCCACCCTTCCCTTCCCAATGCATACAAAGGCAAGTGGGAGGACGTCATCAGGAATACCATAGAAGACGGCGAGAGAACCTTTGGCGCGATGATCCACATGGTCGATGCGTCCCTCGATGAAGGGGCGCCGGTAAGCTTCGTCAGGCTCGCCCTTGAGGGCTACGAAATAGACACGCTTTACGACAACGCCTTCAGGGGGGACGCAACCTCAAAGGAAAGGCTTTTCAAGATCATGAGGAGCCAGGAGTTCGCTATAGAAACCCCTCTCATCATCCATACGCTGTCATTGCTCTCAACGGGGGAGATCACAATAGACGATAAAAAGGTTTACCATAAAGGCACAGAATTGAGAGGAGGCGTCGACATAACGGAGATCGTCTGCGCCTCGTTCAAATGCGCGTGAGAAAAAGCGCCGTCAGGGAGCATAAAGTTGGCGATAAACATCCGGGGACAGGGAGGCGCATAATATGAGGAAAACGATATACATTACCGATTGCGAAGGGCCTGTGACCAGGGATGATAACGCCTATGAGATAGCCGATGCCTTCCTGCGGGAAGGCGGCCGCCTTTTCAGCCTCCTGAGCAAGTTTGACGACTATCTCGGCGACATAGAGAAGGTTGAAGGGTACCGGTATGGAAGCACCCTGCGGTTCATCCTCCCTTTCCTGAAAACGGCTGACGTTACTGATCGGGAAATACAGGGGTTCTCGGGGCAGCACATAACCGTTATGGGCGGCATCCGTGAAACCCTGCAGGCCATCAATGGGCTTGCGCCCGTCTACGTGGTGAGCACAAGCTATATCCATTATATAAAAGAGGCCTGCCAATACCTTGGCCTCGACATGGCAAACATGTTCTGCACGATGGTGTCTTTTGACGACTATGCCATGAATGAGGACGAGAAGAAGGTGATCATGGACTACCACGAGGAGTTTCTCGGGCTTCCTCCCATCGCCTGGGACGACGACGGCAGGGTGAACCCGGATTCGCAGCGCACCATAGATGTGCTGAAAGAGTTCTTTTCTGACCGGCTGCCGTCTCTCCCTGTTTATCAATGGATGAAGGATATCAATCCGATCGGGGGCACAGGAAAGGCGGAGGCAATACTTCGGATCTCGAAGCAGACAGGGGTCCCCCTGGGCGATGTCCTTTACGTCGGGGACAGCATTACCGACGTCGACGCCTTCCGGCTCGTTAAGGGCGGCGGCGGCCTCTCGGTCAGCTTTAACGGAAACCGCTATGCTGTCCAGTCGGCAGAATATATCGTTGTCAGCGAAGATACCGCTGTGCTCCGGGATATAGCAACAGGCTTCTGCAAACACGGGAAGGACGCGATCCAGGAAGGAAAGGCAAGCGAAACCACCTGGATATTCAAAGAGGGGTCATGCAGCATAAAAGACGTCATCGCCCTGAGCGAGAAGACGAGGAAAGAGGTCAGGGGACAGGCCATAGGGAGCCTTGGATGAAATATTTTCTTCTTATTGTCATATGTATCCTTTCGTTCTCATACTCCTATGCAGACGAGCATTTCGTTATCTACCGCATGGGAGAGAGAGATCAGGCCGCATGGAACATGTTCAGGAAATATTTTAGTGCAAAGGGCTACAACATGAGTTACTATGATGGCGCAGACAGCATCGATAGGCATATTGAAAATGTCAACAAGATCAACACGTCAAACGGCACGGTCCTTCTTGCGATCGACCTGGTCCTTGGAGGAGCAACAAACAATGTTCTCGTGGCTGCCACAAACGCCAGGCGGGGGAAAGGAAATATTCCTGACATCGATGAGGTGCCGGCCATCCATATTAACAATTCCATGGAGCTGGCTACCATGATAGCTGCCCCCTTCAACAAAAAGATAAAAAGGATGCCCCTCTTTATGCTGTTGGGCATCGATATGCCTGCCATATTCCTGAGGCTGGAGTCGCCAAAGGATAAGGCGGGAGAGGCATTTGACCGGTTGCACGAAGGCCTTCAGAAATACGCAAAACGAGGTAAATAATGAGAGATAACGGAAGATCAAACGACAAGATACGCGACATAAGGATTGAAAAAAGTTTTTTACGGTACCCCGAGGGATCGGTCCTCGTAGAGATGGGCGCCACAAAGGTGATTTGCGGCGTAAGCGTTGAAGAGAAGGTGCCCCAGTTTCTAAAAAACAGCGGCAAGGGGTGGCTTACCGCCGAGTATTCAATGCTGCCGCGCTCAACGCACACTCGGTCGGTAAGGGAGGCTGTTACGGGAAGGGTTGGCGGAAGGACCCACGAGATCCAGCGGCTCATCGGAAGGGCGCTTCGCGCTGTGGTGAACCTCGACATCATCAGCGAGAGAACGATCTGGGTCGATTGCGATGTCATCCAGGCTGACGGCGGGACAAGGACGGCGAGCATAACAGGCGGTTACGTAGCCCTTGTCGAAGCGCTCTGGAACATGAAAAAAAGGGGCATGATTGAAAAGATACCGCTTCGTGATTCTGTCGCCGCGGTCAGCGTTGGCATTGTCAACGGACAGGTCGTCACAGACCTTTCATATGAAGAGGATTCAAGGGCAGAAGTGGACATGAATTTTGTAATGACCGGCAGGGGGCTCCTCATCGAGGTCCAGGGGACCGCTGAAAAGACCCCTTTCACAAAGGAGCAGTTCGACCTCATGTATCAGTACGCATATAAAGGGATCGGAGAGATCACGCGCATCCAGAAGATAGCGCTGGGTTCGCATTTCCCGGTATGAGAGAAGTCATTATCGCAACGGAGAATATGGGCAAGTTCCACGAGATCAAAGCGCTCCTCGGCAGCGAGTTTGATGCCTTCCGCTCCTTGAGGGATTTCAGCGAAAAGGTGGCCGTAAGCGAGGACAGCACCCTTTACATAGAAAATGCCATGAAAAAGGCGCGGAAGGTTGGCGACCGGTTCGGGCTGCATACCGTCGCTGACGATTCCGGCCTTGAGGTCGACGCCCTTGGCGGAAGGCCGGGAGTCTATTCGTCACGGTACGGCAATGACGACGCCGACCGGATAACAAAACTGCTTGGCGAGCTGGAAGGCGTACCATGGGAAAAAAGGCAGGCTGCCTTCAAGGCGTACCTTGCCCTTTACATGCCCGACAAGGAGAGATGCTACGTCTTTTATGGGGACATCCACGGCAGGATCGGCTTTGAACGGCACGGGGATGGCGGCTTCGGATTCGACCCTGTCTTTTATATACCGGCAATAGGAAAATACGCCGCAGAATTAAATGTAGAAGAAAAGAATATGTTGAGCCATAGGGGGAAGGCAGTTTTAGCCCTGAAGACCTTTCTCAATATGGATTTTTTTAAGAACTCCAGAGTTTTAAGCCTGT
>JAKQBZ010000191.1 GCA_029559435.1 Deltaproteobacteria bacterium
AAGCGGCATCTCGCCATTATTGATGCGGTGGGCATTCACTATTATCATGCTCCTGCGCGACTGCCGGAATATTTCGTTAAGCCTTATAACCTGGAAGCAGCCCGAGTCGATAATGTCTTTTAAAACATTTCCCGGACCCACTGAAGGCAGCTGGTCAATATCCCCGACAAGGACCAGCGTGGCCCTGACGGGCAATGCCTTGAGAAAATGGTGCATAAGGAGGGTGTCCACCATCGATACCTCGTCGATAACGACAAGGTCGGCCTCCAGGGGGTTCGTTTCGTTTCTTTTAAATCCGCCCTCGCCCGCAGGGCCTCCCGGGCTGTATTCAAGCAACCGATGAATGGTCTTTGCCTCCCTGCCGGTTGTCTCGGTGATCCTTTTTGCAGCCCTGCCGGTCGGCGCGGCGAGGAGCACCTTCATCCTCATTTTGCCATATACCCTGATGATCGCATTAATGATGGTGGTTTTTCCTGTTCCGGGCCCCCCTGTAATAACCATTATCTTGCTGTTGATGGACGCCTTCACCGCTTCCGACTGCCTCCCCGAAAGGGTAATGCCGAGGTCGGCCTGCGCCCATGCGGCGACCTCCTCAACGTCAATCAACTTCAATTGCCTGGGGCAGGAAATGATCTCCTTCATCCTGCCCGCTATCCCCGTTTCAGAGGCATAGAAGGCAGAGAGGTAGACAGGCGCATCGGAGGGAGAATAAAGATCGTCAATAACGATCTTGTTCTGTGCAGCAAGTTTTTGCAGCGACGCGGGGATATCCTTTTCTTCTATCTCCAGAATGCCGCTGCACTTCCTTGTAAGTTCGCCGTAAGGGTAATAGACGTGGCCGTCGTCTGCGAGCCCCTGCAGGACATACAATATGCCTGCCTCGATCCTTGCAGGAGAATCCTTCGGTATTCCCAGTTTCTCCGCTATCCTGTCGGCAGTTACAAAGCCTATGCCAAAGACGTCCATGGCAAGCCTGTAAGGGTTGTCGCGAACAACCTGAACTGAATCCCTCCCGTATTGCCGGTAGATCTTGACCGCGTAGGCAGGGCTTATGCCGTGGCCCTGAAGGAATATCATTACATCCCGTATCTCTTTCTGGTCCTCCCAAGCCTTTCTGATCATATCTATTCTTTTCTCGCCGATGCCGGCGACCTCGCCCATCCTTTCCGTCTCGTGATCGATGATGGATAGCGTCTCTGCGCCAAAGGCCGAGACCAGCCTTTTCGCCATGACCGGGCCGATGCCCTTTATCATGCCCGAGCCAAGATAACGCTCGATGCCTTTTACGGTTGCCGGGAGCACTGATTCACAGGACGTCACCATGAACTGCTCGCCGTAACGCGGGTGATTGCTGAAGCGGCCTTTCAGCCTCAGGGTCTCTCCCGGCGCAACGGAAAATATCGTACCCACTATAGTTACCAGGCCGCCCCTTCCCTGCACGCGAACCTTCGCTACGGTATAGTTATTTTCCTCGTTGAAATAGGTGATCTTTTCGATCTGGCCCTGGACCTCGATAACGCCTTCATCGTTCGGCATAATTAATAGTATCCAAAATTTTTCAATATTGGAAGAGGAACATCATATCCGGTGATTTATTGCGGATGTTCTGGTAGACTGTCGGCAGCCCTGCGATGATACGCCACCTCTTAAAGCGGTCCATCAAAAAGCATAAGGACATGATCCTCGAGGAATCAGTGCAGATCAACGGATTCATGAAGCTTCTCATGAAGCCGCGCAATACGGGAACGGGCTGGACAAAACAGGAGAAGGCCCAGATCAGGAAGCACCTGAAGCATTTGTCTTTTTACGTTCCTGCGCTGGTCATCTTTCTCGCCCCATTCGGCTCCCTCCTTATCCCTGTCCTGGCAGAGATCCTTGATCGAAGGAAAAACAAGCGCACGTAAAGCAAATTCTGTGTTGTTATTTTTCCCTCCATAAGATAATATTAAAAACAGGGGGGATACATGAAGATAGGCATACTCATCGTCGATGATGAAGACGGGATAAGACGGTCGTTGGCAAGGCTTCTGAAGGAAGACGGGTATTTGGTTCAAGTTGCACGTGACGGTGAAGAGGCGCTTGGGATATTCGAAAAGGACCCTCACAACTTTGATATCGTTATCTGCGATCTTATCATGCCCGGAATAGACGGGATAAAAACGATCGAAGAGATCAACAAGATCCACCAGGAAATAACAAAGATCATCCTCACGGGCTACGGGACGCTCGAATCATCGATCAAGGCCATAGAGGCAGGGATCGACGGGTTTATTACGAAGCCCTTTGAGAACAAAGAGCTCAGGTGGAAGGTCAGGGAATGCTACCTGAAAAGAAAGATGAAGCAATTTATAGCGCCCGACATCTTCAACGAGCTCCTCAGGGAGCCTGCGCAGCTCGAGCCGAAAACGACATCCATTTCAATACTCTTTTCAGACATCCGGGGGTTTACAGACCTCTCTACAAGGACATCGCCCCGGGACCTTGCCACTCTGCTCAACAGGCACTATTTCCACCCCTTAAGCGAAATCATTATTAAACATAAAGGTACCATCGATAAATATATAGGGGACGGCATTATGGCCCTTTTTGGCGCCCCGGTCCACCAGGACAACCACGAAGAAAATGCGGTGCGATGCGCAATCGAAATGGTTAAAAAAACAGAGGAGATCAACCAGGGCATTAAGATCGGGATCGGGGTATGCACCGGCCCTGTTATTGCCGGCGTTTTCGGTTCCGTAAGCAAAAAAGAGTATACGGCGCTGGGCATGCCTGTTAACATTGCCGCACGCCTTCAAAAGCTTGCCACTCCCGGCGAGGTGGTCATCTCCCAGGAAACGAGGAAAAGATTGGACGGTTCAATACCTTTTCAATATGTCGGCAAGCTGGCATTTGCCGAACCCTACGATTCTGTTCTATACTATAAATGGATAAAAGATGGTTAGGATCAATGACATCGTCGATGAGATCTTAAAGTACAACCCCCAGGCTGATGTAGAAATCCTGCAAAAGGCGTACGTCTTTTCCGCCCAGGCCCACAAGGGCCAGACAAGGCTGTCAGGCGAGCCCTACCTGATCCATCCCCTTGAGGTAGCCCACACGCTGACGAGAATGAATCTCGACGTCCCCAGCGTCGTTTCAGGGCTTTTGCACGATACCCTCGAAGACTCCTACGTCAGCAAGGAAGAGATAGAAAAATATTTCGGCAACGAGATAGCTGAGCTTGTTGATGGCGTGACCAAGATCAGCAAAATCCCTCTTAAAACTTCAGAAGAGTCCAGGGTTGAAAATTTCAGGAAAATGATCCTCGCGATGAGCAAAGATATCAGGGTCATCCTGGTGAAGCTCGCCGACAGATACCATAACATGCAAACGCTCAACTTCCTGTCGCCGGAGAAGCAGATAGAGATCGCCAAAGAAACGATCGAGATCTATGCGCCGCTCGCCCACAGGCTCGGGATCGAATGGATGAAGGAAGAGCTGGAAGACACCTCGTTCAAATATCTGAAACCGGCGGATTACAGGGTCATCGCCGACAAGATCGCGCGGAAGAAAAAAGAAAGAGATGAATATATCAGCGAAGTAATAGGGGTCCTGAAAGAGAGATTTGAGCAGTTTCATCTTAACGCCGAGATATCGGGGAGGGCAAAACGGCTCTACAGCATCTACCGCAAGATGACGCATGAGTCTCTTAATATTGATGATATTTACGATATCATTGCCTTCAGGGTTGTCGTCAACAGCATAAAGGAATGCTACGAGGCGCTCGGCATCGTCCACGCCTTTTTCAAGCCCATACCGGGAAAATTCAGCGATTATATCGCTCTTCCGAAGGCCAATATGTATCAGTCGCTTCATACAAAGATCATCGGCCCCTACGGTGAAAAGATAGAGATCCAGATCAGGACCCACGAGATGCACAAGATCGCCGAGGAAGGCATCGCTGCGCACTGGAAGTACAAAGAGGGCAAGATGTTCGATGCGAAAGAGGATAAGATATTCGCATGGCTGAGAAGGATCATAGAGTGGCAGCAGGAATTAAAAGACAACAAAGAGTTCATGGAGGTATTCAAGATCGACCTCTTTTCAGATGAGGTCTATGTATTCACGCCCAAGGGAGATGTCAGGGACCTGCCCAAGGGGGCCACTCCGATAGATTTTGCCTACGCCATCCACTCGGAACTGGGGCACCGCTGTGTCGGCGCCAAGGTAAACGGGAAGCTCGTTCCTCTCCGTTATATTTTAAAGAGCGGGGACAGCGTTGAAATACTGACAAACCCTACCCACAAACCAAGCAAGGACTGGCTCAATTCCGTTGTTACCTCCAAGGCAAAGACAAAGATCAGGCAGTGGATAAAGACCGAGCAGAGGGAGCAGAGCATTGAGCTTGGAAGAGCGCTGCTCGACAAAGAAATGGCCAAGCACGACAAAAGCATCGCGAAGCTGCTCAAATCAGGAGAGCTGCAGGCCATCTCAAAGGATTTCAGCCTTGAGACGGTTGAGGACCTCTTCGCAAGCGTAGGCTACGGGCTTTACACGCCGCTGCAGGTCCTGGGCAAGATCATCCCGGAAAGCGAAAAACCAAGCAAGCTGAAGACGCTTATCAGCAGCTTTAAAAAAGGAAGGGACAGCGCCATCAAGGTGCAGGGCATCGACGGGCTGGTTGTAAGGTTCGCAAAATGCTGCAATCCTATTCCCGGGGACAAGATCTTTGGCTTCATAACAAGGGGCCGGGGATTAACGATACACGTGGCAGACTGCCCCAACGTCCACACCTATGATGAGCAGAGACAGGTTGAGGTGTCCTGGCAAACGAACAAGGACTTTACCTATCCCGTAAGGTTAAAGATCGTCGGGAGCGACAGGAAGGGGCTTTTGTCCGACATAAGCTCAATCATGGCTTCCAACAAGGCGAATATTATCAGCGCCCAGGCCATGACCTATCCTGACAGGTCGGCCGCGGGCATGTACGAAATTGAGATCGGGAATATGTCGCAGCTGCAGAAGATCATCAAATCAATACAAAAGATCAAAGGCGTAAGATCAGTTGAAAGGATCCGCGGAACCGTATAGCGGCAAGTGCGGAGTCCTAATATCGAAATTCTAAGCACCAGATCCTAAACAATTGCCCATGCCGCGCAACGCGCGGCACCATCGAAGAATGAAAATGATATATCCGGGACTTTCCTCCGTAAGGATGAGTATGGCATAGGGACATCCCCCGCAAACACGCTCATTCCGCTCCTGCGGCTACATTCGCTCGCGTTCGGCTTCGGAACTTTTGCTTCGCAAAAGACCGAGCTTCCTCGCCTCTCGACGGTTTGCTCCGGGATATCCCTATGCCATGCTCTCATTAGGCTCAGGTTATTTTCTACATAAATCCGAATGTTCAAAATTCAAAACGTAAGAACGTGTTTTTGTTTTGAACATTTG
>JAKQBZ010000194.1 GCA_029559435.1 Deltaproteobacteria bacterium
GCTCTCAAGGGGTCGTATAATAAAAAGGTCATCTACCATGACCCCTGTTTCCTGGGGAAACAAAACGGCATCTTCGATCAGCCGAGGGAGATACTGAAATCCGTAGAAGGCATTGATTTTCTCGAATTTTCGAGGTCGAGAGAGTACTCGATGTGCTGCGAAGGCGGCGGCGGAAGAATGTTTTTCGAGGTGGAGGCCACATACCAGAGAAATGCCGAAGTGCGTACCCAGGAGGCGGTGGACAAGGGCGCTGAAGTGATTGCAACGAGCTGTCCTTTCTGCGTTATGACCCTTGAGGACCCTGCTACAGAAAAAGGCATACTTGTGAGAGAACTTTCAGAGATACTGACGGAGGTGTTATAAGATGAATCTTATAGTTTTTACCAAAAGAGTGCCTGCAACGCAGGAGGAAGAGCTCCGGATCACGGGTGAGGGGAAGGCGGTTGATCTGTCAAAAGTGCCTTTCAAGGTAAACGATTGGGACAATTACTCAATAGAAGAGGCGGTGCGCATTGTTGAAAAGTCGGGGGGCGCCGTAACGGCAGTCTCCATCGGAGATGCCGAATCGGACGAAGTTCTGAGAAGGTCTATTGCCATGGGCGCGAAGGACGGCTTCCTCATTGAGACAGGAGATGTCCTCCACGACCCGAATGCTCGGGCGACGTTGATGCAGAATTTCCTGAAAAAAGAAAACGTCCCTTTTGATGCGATCTTTACCGGCGTACAGTCTGAGGACGACCAGTTTGGAGCTGTAGGCGGCATCCTTGCCGCCAAACTGGGGCTTCCCTTTGTGTCTATGGTTATTGGTATCGACGCGACTGAAAGTGACCATCTTATAGTAAGAAGAGAGCTTGAAGGCGGCCTCCAGGAGCGGGTGAAGGTTATGCTTCCCTGCGTTATCTCCATACAGACAGGGATCAATGAGCCCAGGTATGTCTCCATCATGGGGGTACGAAAGGCCTCAAAGGTTGAGCGCAAGGTCTTTAAAGCAGCGGGCTACCAGGAGAATGTGGTGAACAAGATAGAGGTAGTAAAATGGGTATATCCGCCGAAAAAGGCCGGGGCTACAATCTTAAGCGGTGAACTGGACGGCATGTGCAAAGAACTGCTTGGAATCCTGAAGGAGAAGGGGGTGTACCAATGAGCTATGTACTCGTTGTAGCAGAGGTAAGGCGGGGGATATTTGAAGAGAGGAACCTGGACTCTATCGGTTTGTGTGCCCTACTCGGAAAAGACGCGATCCTTCTAATCCCGGAAGGTGATTATGGAATGAACGAGCAGCTTGTCAACGGGCTGGTCAGGGTAAAGACAGAAGAAGCTTTATTTCTCAACCCCCTTAATATGGTGAATATCCTTGAAAAGGTTATGGCTGCCCGCGGAAAACCAGATATGATCGTTTTTACGAATTCCGCTTCGGGGATAGAGCTTGCCTCGTACGCTGCCGGGCACTTTAATCTTCCCGTCATTACCGACGTGAACGGCTATGACAAGGAACGGGGCATTTTCTTCAAAAGCTATTATTCAGACAAGATCTTCGGCGAGTTCCGTCCGTCGGGAGAAGGAACCTTTATCGTTACCGTGCGAAGCGGCAGCTTTAAGGAAAATGCAGCCGGGAAGGGCTCCGCACCTCCCGCTGAGGCGATCGAGGATGTTGCTGCGAACGCCGCGCGCACCTTTGTTGAATATGTTGAAGAGGAAAAGACCGACGTCGATATCACAAAGGCCGAGTTCCTGCTCTCCCTGGGGAGAGGGATCGGCAACAAGGATGAAATACCTGATTATGAGGAGCTTGCAGGGCTTCTCAAGGCCGTCATCTCCGGTTCAAGGCCGGTCATCGACAAACTGTGGCTTCCCAAGGCAAGGCAGGTCGGTACGTCGGGCAAGACGGTAAAGCCCAAGGTATACCTCGCCATGGGAATAAGCGGCGCCTTTCAACACATTGCCGGGATGAAAGATTCAAGCTGTATCATAGCGGTGAACAAGGACCCTGAAGCGCCCATCTTCCAATATGCCCATTACGGGATCATTGCCGACATCCATAAGGTAAGAGACGCGCTGAAAGGAATACTGAAGGGTTAGAAAACGGTTCTATGTTCAAGGTTCAAGGTTAAAAACACTGAACGCAGAACATTGAACATATAAATATATGGTTGAAAGTAAAATGGATGATTATCAATCGCAGGAAAAACATGTTCTCGTAATAGGCGGCGGCATCGGCGGCATCACGGCCGCCCTTGAGCTTGCCTCGTGCGGGGTCAAGGTGACCATGCTTGAGGAAGGCCCGTCCATCGGCGGAAGGATGATACAGCTCGACAAGACCTTCCCCACCCTTGACTGCGCCACCTGCGTCCTTTCACCCAAAATGGTGGAGGTGTCGCTCGACAAGAACATTGAGATCCTCTCCTGGGCAAAGCCGCTCGCGGTAAAGAAAAAAGGAAAGGGTTTTCAAGTTACTATCTTCAAAAAGACACGCTACATCGATATCAAGAAATGCACTGCCTGCGGTTCCTGCTCCACGGGCTGCCCTGTTGTCATGAAGAGCGAGTTCAACATGAATACGGGGCCGCGAAAGGCGATCTATATCCCTTTTCCGCAGGCCATACCCAACAAGGCAAGCATCGACAAGCGTGAAGACCGGCCATGCAAGGCAGCCTGCATTGATGCATGCCCTATTCATACGAACGTCCTCGGGTACCTGAAGCATATCAGCGAGGGCCGTTTTAAAGACGCCTACATGCTTATCAGGGCGACAAACCCCTTTCCCTCGGTGTGCGGGAGGGTTTGCTATGCACCGTGCGAAGGAGCGTGCAACAGGGGGCAGATGGATGATCCCCTTGCGATCCGCGACCTGAAGCGCTTTGCAGTGGATCAGTTTGATGTGGATTCCCTTGAGATCCCCCAGATAACGAAGACAGAGAAAAAAGTGGCTGTCATCGGAGCCGGGCCTGCAGGCCTTTCCTGCGCTCACGATCTTGCCGTAGAAGGCCACGACGTAACGGTTTTTGAGGCGCTCCCTGAGCCTGGCGGCATGCTGCGCTATGCCATACCTGAATACAGGCTTCCCAAAGAGGAACTGAGAAAAGAGATCGGCTACATCGAGAAGCTCGGAGTCAAAATACGATGCGGAACCGAGATAGGCAAAGACATAACCCTCGACACAATAAAAAATGATTTCAATGCGATCTTCATAGGCACCGGCGCACCGAAGGGGCTGCCTCTCGGCGTGGAAGGGGAAGACCTCCCCGGCGTTATTGACGGCATTCGATTCCTCCGCGCAGCCAATAGCGGCGAACCGGTGAAGGCCGGGAAGAGCACGGCGGTTATCGGCGGAGGCAACACCGCCGTTGACTGCGCAAGAACAGCGAAACGTCTTGGCAGCGAGTCCGTAAAACTCATCTACCGGAGAACCCGCGATGAGATGCCCGCTGCCCACGAAGAGATAGAGGCCCTTCTTCACGAAGGTATCGAGATACAATTTCTCACAACACCGGTACATTTCTACGGAGAAGGCGGAAAGCTCGCCGGAATGGAATGCATCCGCATGGAGCTTGGCGAGCCCGATGCAAGCGGCCGCAGGCGGCCTGTTCCTGTTAAGGGTTCTGAGTTCTCCATTCCTGTTGATTCCGTTATCACGGCCCTTGGCCAGGCAACGCAGACCTCTTTTACGGAGGGGATCGGCGTATCGTTGGCAAAGAACGGCACGATCGTGGTTGATCCCTTGACAGGGGCAACCAATATTGAAGGGGTGTTCGCGGGCGGCGACGTCTATACAGGGCCCGCCTATGTGGTTGACGCCATTGCCGCGGGCCAGAGGGCAGCCAGGTCGATAACCCGCTACCTGAAAGGTGAAGAAATAACAGCGGCAAACGCGGGAAAGGCGCCGGAAAAGCTTACGGAAACGGAAGTGGCCGGGTTGAAGGGAAAATACCCCAGGCTGGAAAGAATCTCCATGCCGGAGAAAAGTGTAGAAGAAAGGGTCACGAATTTTGGCGAGGTGGCCATCGGATACGGCCCGGCAGATGCAATGGCCGAAGCGTCGCGCTGTCTTGCCGGTCAGATAGAAGGATGCATCCAGTGCGGGGAATGTGAAAGGCTGTGCGAGGTCGGGGCGATCGATCATACAATGCGGGATGAGATCGTGGAGCTGGAATATGACAGCATCGTCCTTGCCCCCGGTTTTGACCTTTACGACCCCACTGAAAAGAGAGAGTACGGGTACGGTACGCTGGAAGGGGTTATAACTGGGATGGAGTTCGAACGGCTGTCTTCGGTCACCGGTCCGACAGGCGGCGATATTTTGTTAAAGGGGAAGGTCCCGAAACGATTCTATTTTATCCAGTGTGTCGGGTCGAGAGACAGACAAAGTGGAGCACGTTATTGTTCCAGGGTATGCTGTATGTACACGGCAAAACACGTCAATATAATACTGGACAGGATCCAGGACACGGAAATTTATGTGTCATATATAGATGTAAGGGCCTACGGCAAGGGTTATGAAGAGTTCTATAAGACAACCCAGGAGAGAGGCGCCATTTATATACGGGGTGTCCCCGGAGAGATAACGAAAACCGAAAACGGACTCCTGGTCAGGGTGGAGGACATGTTTAGCAGTGAGGTACGCGAGATAGAAGTGGATATGGTTATTCTCGCAACCGGGGTAAGGCCCCGCAAGGGAATCGAAGAACTTTGCAGCATCATGTCGCTGGAGAGGGACGAATACGGCTTCATCAGGGCGGACTCGATCAATCCGTCAAGGACGAATGTGGAAGGCATCTTCGTTTGCGGCATGGGCTGCGGCCCGAAAGACATCCCCGATACCGTTGCCTCCGGCGGAGAAGCGGCGGCACGGTGCATGGAGTATATAAACCATTGAAAAAACTGAAAAAAAATAAGTCCAATAAGTCGTATAGGACCTATAAAAAGAGGTTCTTTACATGAAGACCGGGATCTTCATCTGCCATTGCGGGCATAATATCAAGCACACCGTTGACGTGAAGAAGCTGAGCGAATACTTCAAGACATTTCCGAACGTAACCGTTTCACAGGATTATGTCTTTGTATGCTCCGAGCCGGGTCAGGACATGATCAAGGATGCCATTGAAAAAGAAGGGCTCGACCGCGTCATTATCGCATCCTGTACGCCCTCGCTCCACGGGCCGATGTTCAAGGATGTGCTGAGGAAGTCAAATCTTAATCCGTTCCTCTTGAGAAGGGTCAGCATCAGGGAGCACTGCGCCTGGGTCGGCAATGACGTGGAGGCCAACACCGAAAAGGCCAAGAGGCTTATACTGGCGGGACTTTATTCCTCAGCTCACTACGTACCCCTTGAGGAGAAGATCGTCGATGTGCAGAAGTCTGCCCTTGTCGTCGGCGGCGGTGTATCGGGATTAAGCGCAGCAATATTTCTTTCCAAGATGGGCATGCATGTTTATCTTGTAGAAAAAAAGGCTGAGCTGGGCGGACATGTGAGGACGCTCAAGAGCGTGTGGCCCGCAGGGAAAGACGGCAAAAGCATTGTCGGCGATATGGTCAGAGAGCTGGAAGAGCAGGAAAACGTCGAGATATTTACTTCAACAACTATTACCGGCCTTGAGGGTTTTTTCGGCAACTACGCCGTGACGCTTGACACCCCGCAAGGCGAAAAGAAGCTTACCGTCGGCGGAGCGGTCTTGGCCATAGGTTTTTCACCTTTTGATCCGGGCATAAAGCCTGAATTGCATTATGGTAAAGATGAAAGAATTATCACAACCCTTGAGTTCGAGAACAACTCAGACACCTTGCAGCTTCCTGAGAAGCCGAGGGTTGCCATACTCCATTGTGTCGGGTCGCGCGATGAGCAGATAGGAAAGGTTTACTGTTCAAGGGTGTGCTGCGTGAACGCCTTGCGTGTAGGAAATGCGCTTAAAGATAAGTACAAGGATTCCTATGTGGAGTCTTTTTACATGGATGTAAGGGCCCATCCCAAAGGCGGAGAAGAATTCTTCGAGGATACCCAGGAAAAGGGCGTTCTTTTCACGAGGGCGAACGTAGGAGAAATAGTCCCTACACCTACGGGTGTCATTATTCGCGGAGAGGACACGCTTTTTGGTGAAACCTTCGAGAGAGAGTTCGATCTTGTTGTTTTATCCATCGGGATGTCCTCTCCTGAGGACTGCAAGCTGGTTGCGAATACCTTCAAGATAGCCCTTGACAAGGATAACTTCTTCATGGAGGCCCATATTAAGCTCCGGCCTTTCGATACCGCCGTGAAGGGCATCTTCATTGCAGGGACATGCTCGGGCCCCAAGGATGTCGAGGAGTCGATAAATCACGGAAGGGCTTCGGCGGTCAAGCTTTTCGGGCTGTTGAACCTTGGCTATACTTACGTAGACCCTTTCATCTCATATGTTGATCCCAAGAGGTGCAGCGGCTGCAGGATGTGCGAGCATGCGTGTTTTTCAAATGCAATTAAATATGATGAGGAAAAGAGGGTTGTCCATGTTGAGGAGGCCGCATGCATGGGCTGCGGACTCTGCAATGCTACCTGTCCATCATCGGCAATAAGTCTCAAGGGCTATATCGACCCCATGATCGACGATGAGATCAGCGGATTTACGGAGGCAATTTAGATACAGCTTATAGCTCATGGCTGATAGCTGACAGCCAAAGCTGCTACAGAATAGAAACAAAGGAGTTTAAATGATAAGGAGACAAGATGCCTGAAGAGACAGGAAACAAAAATCCGGAGATAGTAGGATTCTGCTGCTCATATTGTACATTCAAGGCGTCCGAGATGGCGGGAAGCCTGAGGATGAAGTATCCTGAAGGGATAAAGGTTATCGAGGTCCCCTGTTCAAGCAGGGTTGACCCGGCCTTTATTATCAAGGCAATAGTCGAGGGCGCAGACGGTGTTTTTGTTTCCGGCTGCCACCCGGGGGACTGCCACTTTATCAAAGGCAATTTCTATACCCGCCGTAAGATAGCGGCTTTAAAAGAGATGTTTGATGCCTTTTCCATGAAGGACAAGCTCCGGCTTTTCTGGGTAAGCGCCTCAGAGGCGCGGCGCTTTATCGATAAGGTGACGACTTTCTATAACGATATAAAGGAAAAGAACAATGAAAGGGAAAAAGCTTAAGAGCGGAGAGATCGAAAATGCTCTCAACCAGTTCCTGAAGGATGAACAGCACCTGGTCCTTGGATTCAAAAAGGGTGAAAGCGGCGTCAGCCACCAGCTATTTAAGGGTGCTCTCGATCATTACTCTCTGGTAAACCCCGTTTTCGGATCAAATGCGGCCTTATACCTTCGCCGGCTATTTTCCAAAGGATTGAAGGTTATGCTCATGCTAAGGCCCTGCGAGATACGGGCCTATGTGGAGCTCGTCAAACTGACCCAGATTGAGCGGGAAGATGTCGTAGCCGTGTCCATTGATTGTTTCGGTACAGTATCCTCAAAAGAAAAGAAAGATGACGTGCCTGTTGAGGCCGACAAATTGACCGGCTATTTCAAGGATAAGGATTCCATGCGGTGGGCCTGCAGCGTGTGCCGCGAAAGAAGAGGGGTTGTAGGAGACGCCGGGGTAAGGATCGATAAGTCCGGCGATTTCTGGATGGTCCCCTATACGGAAAAGGGGGAAGACCTGGTTTCCGGCATAGAAGGAGAATTCGAAGAGGCTCCTGCAGATATGCTCATCGCGGAGAGCGCGAAGACGGATAAGTTCCAGGTAGATATGGGAACTTTCAATAAAGACTTTGAAAAGTGCATCATGTGCATGAACTGCAGGGATATGTGCCCTGTCTGCTACTGCATCGACTGCGTCTTTAACGGGGACGAATATCTTCCCAAGGGCGACGCCCTTCTCAACAAGGTTTTCCGGACCGGTTCGACGCAAATGCCGAGGGGGAAAGATCTTTTTCATCTCATAAGAATGTACCATGTATCCCAGACCTGTGTGGGCTGCGGGGCCTGCGAGGAGGCCTGCCCTCAAGGCATTCCCCTGACAAAGTATTTCAAGGGCGTATCCGAGAGGCTCCAGGGCGTATTCTCTTACATGTCGGGACGAAGTTTTGACGAGCCTATCCCCTATGTTACATTTCTCGAGGATGAACTGAAAGACGCAATGGATTAGGAAAAGGATATCAAATGTGCAATGAAGTAAAAACGGGCAAGCGATAGATGATAAAAGAAAAAGATCATGAAATAGTTTTCAAGTACACCGGCTACCGGCGGGAGGACTTTTCGGTTTGTCTGGGATGCAAGATCTGCGCATCCGTGTGCACCGTCAACGACCTCGCACAGAACGTCAACCCGCAGGAGCTCCTTATGAAGCTCTTTGTTGGAGAAAAGATCGAAGACGATCATCCCCTCGTCCGCTACTGTACAAGCTGTTATCGCTGCACCACGGCCTGTCCCTGGCAGATAAGGATACCCGAGGTGGTACGGGCCGTGAAGGAATCGCTTGGCATGGAATCCCGCTTTGAAAAGGCGTTCAAGAAATCTCTTAACATCTGGGGCCGGGTATATGAGCCCTTTGTGGTGGCCATGACGGCGCTCGACCTCCTGAAGGGCGGCTACATAAAGTATATGCCGAAATGGATGGGGTATGCGGGCTTTCACCTCCCCCATAAGGTTAAAAGAATAAAGCCTACGAGCGCCCCAAAGGGATTGAACCCTTCTGGAGAAGGCAGGTCATGATGGAATACGGATATTATCCCGGGTGCTCGCTCACCGGCTCAGCAAAAAGGCTTGATCAGGGCGTCAGGCAGCTATGTAAAAAGCTCGGCCATATCCTCACGGAGATACCTGACTGGAACTGCTGCGGAGCTCTGGAATACGGAGACAGAAATGAACTGGTGAGCATCTCAGGGGAAAACCTGGAAAAGGCGCGCGGCATGTGCAAAGAGATCGTTGTCCCCTGCCCTGCCTGCTATAAAAACCTGAAAGATGCCGACCCCGACAGGTCGTTCAATATCCTGAGCCCCCTGGAGCTTCTGAGCGTTGAGAATCTGTCACAAATACAACAAAAGAGGGATCTCAAGGGCCAGGTCTTCTTTCCCTATTACGGCTGCCTGCTCATGAGGCCTGAAGGGAACTCCATTAAAAACAGGAATATCATGGAAGATGTGATAAGCGCCTTCGGCGGCGAAGTGAACGGCGAGAACATGAAGGACCGGTGCTGCGGTGGCAACCAGCTCTTCCTTAACAAATGGGCCACCGAGAAGCTTTCAACGCTTATCCTCGGCAAGACCAAAGGGACTGTCGTTGTCTTCTGCCCCTTCTGCCACATGGCAATGAAGACCTTCGCCGAGGGCAGAAAGGTTATTTATCTCACGGACCTTCTACTCTATGTCATGGGAGAGAATAATTCCTTATGAATATACTGATAACAGGCGGAGGAATAAGCGGAGTTATGGGAGAGCGCAAAGGTATATGAATATCTTGATAATAGGCGGAGGAATAAGCGGCATATCGGCAGCGAAGGTTGCCCTTGGAGAAAAACAGGATGTAACGATCCTCGAATCAACCCCTGAGCCGGGTGGGCTCATGGCCCGTATAGCCAACTGCCGGGTAGGGTTCAAGACCTTTTTCGACGAGATCCGGGACAACAAGCACCTGACCGTGATCAGCGACGCAAAGATAGTCAAGGCGGCGAAAAAGGATAATGGGTTTGCGATAACGCTTAGCGACGGACGGACGTTGACAGCCGATAAGGTGATCATCGCTGCCGGCCTTGCCCCCTATGACCCCGTCGAATACAAGGGAAAGAGGGTCCTCACAAGCCTTGAGTATGACGCTGTTATCGATCAGCGGCAGGGCGAGCTGCCCCCCGATTTCAACAAGATCGGCTTTTTTCTTTGCGTCGGCTCCCGTTCGAAAGATTACCCCCTCTGTTCGTCGGTCTGCTGCTCCTATACGCTCCGTGAGGTAAAATGGACGCTCCAGAGGGCGAAGCCGGAGATTACCGTCTTTTACAACGACCTCAGGTTCTTTGGCCAGGAATTCTATATGGAGAAGGCCTTCAGGAACACAGGGGTGAGGTTTGTGAGGGCAAATTCCCGGTACTTCGAAGAGGATGAGGAAGGCGTCACGGTCCGGTATTATGCGGGCGGGCAGTTGAAAGAGGAGCGCTTCAATTATGCCGTCCTTGCCATCGGGCTTCGTCCCAACCCGCAGCTCGCTGAGTTAAGCCGCATGTTCGGCTTCTCGTTGAATGAATACGGATTCGTCAATGAAAAGTCGCCCCTTCAAACTGATGTGGAAGGCGTTTATGTCTCCGGCGGCGCGCTTGAGCCCATGAACATAAAGGATTCTATCCTCACGGGTTTTGGCGCAGGGCTGCTGTCTGTCAAAGGCCCGGAGGTCCCCGCAAAAGCCGAAGGACAGGACGAGCGCCTTTATCGTGAAGACGAGCCTGAATTTGTTCTTTCCGATGGAGATGCCACCACCTGCCTCTTCTATCTGGGGACAGAAGATCCTGGCAACGGCATATTCTACGAATTCGTTTCCTCAAAGTTCATTGAGGCGGCGAGAAATTTGAAAAAGGCGGGGAAGGCTGTATATGTGCTGACGAGAAACATGGTCACCCCTTCCTACGGCGAGGTCGCCTATGAAGAGGCAAGGCGGGAAGGAGTTGTGTTCGTCCATCTCGAGGAAGACGAAGCCGTCGCCTTCGACGGAAATCAGGTTCGCATCGCAAGGGAGGGGCGCGAACTTACCTTCAACGCGGATAAGGTCATCCGTTTCGACGATTATGCAGAACTTTTCAAGGACAGGGAATATCTCTCCCTTTACAGGTCTGAGCCTCAGATCAGATGGTCTCCGACGAAATGGGGCAGAAAGAAATACCACATAGGGTTCATCAGGCACCCGAGGGAAAAAAGATGGGAGGGGAGGGAGGTTCTCGGCGCCCTTGGAGAGATCCTCCTCGATAAGGAAGAGGAACGGATCCTCCCTGAAGTGAATGAGGAGCGCTGCAGCGGCTGCGGCTCCTGCAAGGATGCCTGCCCGCATAGCGCCATCGAGATGCTGATCCGGGAAAAACAGCTTGCCATCTTCGGGCCCGTGACGTCCTCAGGGGTTCCCATCGCCCACGTAAAAGAAGATACCTGCGTGGGGTGCGGGCTTTGCGCCTCGACCTGCCCATCGGATGTGATCGCATTCTCCGAGAAACCACCGGCTCCGTAATACCTTAAAAAATGTGCGAAACGCCCGTAAGGCGTGAGGCGGAGATGAACATCTGTTCAATATTCTCTGCTCAATAATGAACTACACCGCAACAAGCTGCGGGGAACCATCCGGATTGAAAGGCCATATCGGCATTGGTTGACAAAGACAGCTCGTTGCGCTATAAAAAACAGGATATCGTGAAGAATAAACCAGTCTTCTTGACCGCTACGATTCTCGTACTTTTCCTCGTCATTGCATGCCTGCCGTCCGCTCTTTCATCGGAGGTCACCACCTGTGTGCAATGCCACACCAGCGACCGGATCCTGAAAAGCCTCTATAAGCCGCCGCAGATCGATAACTCCGAAGGAGAAGGGTGAGCGGGCACCCCTCCGTCCGTGCCGGCGGATCAGATGTACAAGGCGTTCCTGGTCGACAAAGCCCTCATCGGGAAAGATATACATTTTGAGGAAAGCTGCAGCTCCTGCCATAAGGGAAATGAAAAGGGGCCCACCCGGGCTGCCGCCCACAAAGGCCTCGTTGCGCGGCCCTCGAAAAGCATGGAGGCATGCGAAAAGTGCCACGACAATATCACAGGGCCCTTCAAGACCGCGCTCCATTATACCTCCGAAGGCCAGCGACATGGGGTTGCGGGCAGGCTCTCTAAAGGCGAGCTCAAGGTCTTCAACGAGAAGGTCTTTGAACAATCGTGCAGGAGCTGCCACGCATCCTGCGGCGACTGCCACGTAAAGGCCCCTGTTATTGGCGGGGTCAACACGGGCCTGTTGAAGGGCCACAGGTTTGTAAAGAGGGACGAAGGGAAGACCTGCGCGCTGTGCCACGGGGGCAGGGTATATCCTGAATTTACCGGTGAATACGGCGGAGCTGCTGATATACATTATCAAAAGGGAATGATCTGTGTTGATTGCCATAAGAAAGGAGAGCTCCACGGCGACAGCGCTGCCCCTTATATGCTCCGCAAGGAAGTGAAGGAAAGGCCGCGGTGCACCAATTGCCACAAGGCGGGAGAGGAAAAAACGGAGCTGGCGCAAACGTCACATAAAAGCCATAACGGCAAAGTGAGCTGCTATGGCTGCCACTCCGGCGGCCCTTACAGGAACTGCTACGACTGCCACCTCGGAACGGGCGCGACCTCAAAACCCGGCTTTATCCTCGGCCTAAACCCACGCGATAAAAAGACCGTCACGACGCTCCGGGTGATACCCACGGTACGGGATACCTTCAAGTCGGCAGGCATAGCCATGGAGCAGTTCGACAAGCTTCCCAATTACTGGGACAGCGCCCCGCACAATATCCGGAAGAGGACTGAGCGGACACGCTCATGCGAATTATGCCATAACGAGAAGAAGAATTTTCTCACGAAAGACGCGCTTCTGAAGAACGGCTCAAAAGCGAACGAGGGTTTGGCCTATACGCCAAAGCCGATAAAAAAATAGGAGGGAACAATTATGAAAAAGATCAGAGTGAGTTTGCTGATCCTGGCGCTTTGCATCCTTTCATTGCCGATAGTCTCTTTTGCGAGAGACGTGGCGCCGATCGTCGATACTGCGTGGGTTGAAACAAATATCAACAACCCGAAAGTGGTGGTCGTAGACATCAGGAAGGTGGAAGACTACAAGGCAGGGCACATACCGAACGCGGTGAATGCATTCTATGGCTCGTGGGCAATGATGAAAGGCGGCTTGCGCAATGAGCTTCCTGCCGCCGACGACCTCTTTGACGTAATAGGCGGCGCAGGCATCGGCAACGACTCTATCGTTGTTCTCGTCGGCAAGACCGACGCGGTCCCCGACCGGACAGATATAACAAGGGTTGCGTGGACGCTGAAGTACACTGGAATTACAAACGTCGCCATCCTCGACGGCGGGTACAACAAATGGGTCGCCGATAAAAAGGCGGTATCGACAGGCGCGGTCAGGCCAAAGGCAAAATCGTACCAGGCGAAGGTGAATGAGGGCCTTTTCGCGAAGAAAGACCACGTGATGAAGAGCATCGGGAAGGCCGTTATCGTTGACGTAAGGGAGCCGGATTTCTACAAGGGCGTCAAGAAGCTCGAATTTGTCGCAAAGGCAGGCCATATCGCCAAGGCGGTCAACCTCCCCACTTCGCAGATGTATAAACAGGATGGGACTTACAAGGATAAGGCCGAGCTTATGAACATCGCCTCTGCCGCTGTCGGCAAGGATATGGCGAAAGAGATCATCACGTACTGCGATACCGGCAAGGTATGCACTGCATGGTCATTCATGATGACCGAGCTTATGGGATACAAGGACGTCAAGGTCTACGACGGCTCCACCGAGGAGTGGACAAAAGACCCCCAGGCGCCGTTTGAACAGTAGCAACAAAGATCGCAAATAGATAGATCGCAGTAAAAAAAGAGAGGCCAGGCAGTTTCCCCGCCCGGCCTCTTGCTGTCTTCATCAGAACAGGAAGAAGAGGTCGCCGTATTTAGTGGTGAACGCCTTCTTGGCGCCTGCGAGGTTCCCTTTTGTCCTTACGACAACCCCCTTAGATTCTTTTTTGCACCACAGGCAAGATCTCTTCGAAATAATCAAGGGACTGCGGATTGACGAGGGCGTCCCTGTTGGTAACCTGCCTGCCGTTGACGATATTCGTGATGGCGCTCTCAACCTTCTTCATGTTGAACGTATAGGGAATATCTGGGACCTCGATGATCATGGACGGAACGTGCCTCGGCGATGCCTTGTCCCTGAGGGCCTTTTTTATCCTGTCCTTCAGACCATCGGTAAGCGATGCGCCGCTTGAAAGCTTTACAAAAAGGAGCACCCGCTGGTCGTTCTCCCAGTTCTGTCCTATGGCCACGCTGTCGGCTATCTCGTCGAAGTGTTCTACGATATTATATATCTCTGCCGTGCCGATGCGGACGCCCGACGGCTTCAGGATGGCATCGGAGCGGCCGAAGAAGGTGATGCCGCGGGTATCGCTGTAGATCTCCACATAATCACCGTGGCGCCATATATTCGGGTATACCGCAAAATATGCATCCCTGTATTTCTTCATATCGGGATCGTTCCAGAAATAAAGGGGCATAGAGGGCGCGGGCGCTTCGCATACAAGCTCTCCCTGTTTGTCGTAGACCGGACTACCCTTGTCGTCGTAAGCCTTTACCTTCATCCCCAATGCAGGGGCCTGCAGCTGGCCGGCATAAACAGGGATCGTCGGCGATCCTGCCGCAAAGCACCCGTTGATGTCTGTGCCGCCGGAAATGGAATGAAAGTGGACATCCTCCTTGATTGCCTGGTAGACGTACTCGAATCCATCTGCGGAGAGGGCAGATCCGGTCTGGCAGATCTCCTTAAGCGTGGCGAGATCGTACTGTTCCTTTGGCCTGAAGCCCTGGCCCTTGAGCATATTGATGTATGTGGCGCTCGTCCCGAAGACGGTTATCTTCTCGTCGTCGATCAGCTTCCACATGGTCCCTATATCAGGATATCCGGGGTTTCCGTCGAAGAGAACGATCTTCGCGCCGACCCCGAGGGAGGCGATGAGCCAGTTCCACATCATCCAGCTCGGCGCCGTCATGTATATGATCGTATCCTCCCGCGCGAGGTCTGTGTGGAGGATAAGCTCCTTGAGCTGATTGATCAGGATCCCTCCAGCGCCCTGGACCATACATTTCGGCTTCCCCGTTGTGCCCGAGGAGAACATGATATAGACCGGGTGGTCAAAGGGGACCTGCTCGAAGGCGATCCCGCCTTCTTTGCCGCGGGCAAGGAAATCGCTGTAAAGGATCGAATCCGGGGTATTGCCGATATCCGGCCTTTCATTGACATAGGAAACCACAACGACCTTCTCTATTGAAGGCACCGTTTCCACGACCTCCCTTACATCGGCAAGCATGTGGAACGGCTTGTTCTTATACAGGTACCCGTCAACGGTAAAGAGGACCTTCGGCTCGATCTGGCTGAAGCGGTCGATGACCGCCTGCACACCGAGCTCCGAACCGCATGACGCCCATATCGCGCCGATGCTCGTGGCGGCGAGCATGGCAATGGCCGTTTCGGTCATGTTCGGCATGTATGCCGCAACCCTGTCCCCTCTTTCTACCCCCTGTTCCTTCAGGGCTGTTGCGAGGCGGCTGACGGTTTTATAGAGTTCCTTATAGGTTATGCTTGCAGATGGTTTTGTTTCGCATTTAAAGACAAAGGCGGTCCTATCGTCCCTGTACCGGAGGAGGTTTTCGGCAAAGTTCAGCTCCGCGCCCGCAAACCACTGTGTGCCGGGGAATTTGCCCAGGTCTTCCACCACGTTGTTGTATTTTCTGGATGCCCTGATATCCACAAAATCCCATACGGTTGCCCAGAAATCGGCGATATTGTTTATCGACCAGTCATAGAGGTCGAAATAGCCGGCCAGGTTTATATTGAACCGCTTATTGACAAGGTCTATGAACCTCGTCATATTGGCGTTCTTTATCCGTTCTGCAGACGGCCTCCACAAGGGCTGCTTCATGTTCATCCTCCCATTACGATCACATTCTAATACAAATAAACCAAGCTTTTCCACTTAGGACGAACATAAAAAGATGCATATTTCTTAACGTTTTAAATTTTGAACATTTGAATTTGTTTAGAGTTTAGAAATTCGAATTTAGAATGAGCTATGAGCCGCCCCCCCTTTTTTTTGCGATGGTGTGCTTAAGAGACAACCCAATACCACGTTCTCATAGTTATTATGTCAGTCTATCCACTTCACGAAGCTTTCGAGGCCTTCGCGGGGCGTTTTGAAGCGGTTGACCGGGCTGTCCAGGTCAGGATGCCCCAGGGCGACCCCGATGACAACCTCTTTGTTGTCGGGGATATCGAGCATCTCCTTGATGTCGTCCTCGTAGGCATTGATGAGCCCCACGGGGCATGTGGCAAGGCCGCTCGCCTGGGCAACGAGGACAAGATAGCCCAGCGCTACGCCGATATCAACGAGGCGGGCTTTGGAGAAGGCATTGTCGAGGCAGAGGATAACCGCCACAGGGGCGCCGTAGAAATTGCAGCTCCCTTCGTTGATGAACGCATTGAATTCCTTCCCCATCTCCTTGAGATAAGGGTCCATCAGCTGGAATGACTGGACGCCTCTTTTTGTGAATTCATCAGCCAGGGGCTTCACGTTCCCGGGGCTGCAGGATATCTGTTTTTCTTTGTATGATTTTATGAGCCTTCTGCTTAAGCGCTCCTTTTCTTCGTCCATGACCACGAAAAACTCCCAGGGCTGGAGGTTGATCGCCGAAGGGGCATTGGTGACCCACTGAAGGATCTCCTCAACCTTCTCTTTCGGTACCGGATCGGGCTTGAATGCCCTTATGCTTTTTCTTTCTGTAATTGCCTTAAAAAGGTCCATGCCATACCTCCTTTACGCTGAATACATTACATTAATATAATAGAGTATTATTGTAAACTACGAAAGGAAAAATCTTCAGAAGGAAAAGGACAAAAAATATTTTCTCAATGCAGACTATCGGCTCAGAGGTGTCGTTTGGACGCAACCTCTATCTTTAGAATAGCCTTGAATAATGCCATCTCCATGAGTTTATATTGAATTTCATCAAATGCAAGCACCTTGAGGGCCTTTTCGGCCTCCTCCATCTCGCGTTTTGCCTTTTCTACGTCGATCTCCTCGGCAAGTTCCGCATCGTCAAGGAGAATGGTTACCCTGTCGTCCATGACCTCTGCGTATCCGCCGCTTGTCGCGAGGTAGTTTGTTGTTCCGCCCTTCATGTATCTGATCTCGCCGACCTCGATGGCAGTGAGAAACTGGGTGTGGCCGGGAAGTATGCCGAACTCGCCGTAGGCCCCCCTGGCCTCTACCATGTCTACCTGTTCCTTAACAAGGATCTTTTCGGGTGTAATGATTTCAAGATCAAGCATGTCGTGATCAATCTCCAATGAGTTTTTTTGCCTTTTCAACTGCCTCTTCGATCGTGCCTGTCATATAAAATGCCTGCTCAGGAAGCTCGTCGTGCTTTCCTTCCACGATCTCCTTGAATCCCCTTATGGTGTCTTTCAGCGCCACGTATCTTCCCTGCTGGCCGGTAAAGGCTTCAGCAACAAAGAATGGCTGCGAGAGGAATCTCTGGATCTTTCTTGCCCGTGCCACAACAAGCTTATCTTCTTCAGAGAGCTCGTCCATGCCGAGGATCGCAATGATGTCCTGCAGCTCTTTATATTTCTGGAGGATCCTCTGCACTTCCCTGGCTACCTGGTAATGCTCTTCCCCTACTACCTTGGGATCAAGGATCCGGCTTGTGGAGTCGAGAGGGTCAACGGCAGGATAGATGCCGAGCTCCGCTATCTGCCTTGAAAGAACCGTTGTCGCGTCGAGGTGGGCGAACGTTGTCGCAGGCGCAGGGTCTGT
>JAKQBZ010000197.1 GCA_029559435.1 Deltaproteobacteria bacterium
TGCCATGCTTATTGCAAGGGTATAAGCAATGGGGGGAAGGGGGGCGAGAGCAGTAAGTCCTTCGGTGCCCCCCATGATCTTTGTAACCTCTACGACCCTTAAAAGCATAAGGGGTATGATGAGCGTTACCATGGAAAAATAAATGCCGCGCAATCGTAAGGCCGGAAAGATCAACAAGGTTGAGATCGTGGCGCCCATAAGCGTTCCCAGGGGAATGGACAGGTAGAAAGGCAGTCCCAGATAATGGTTAAGACTGCCGGCGCTGTAGCCTCCCACTGCAAAAAACAGGGCCTGGCCGAGGGAAATGAGCCCGCAGGATGTCATAAAATCCCAGCTCAGCGCCATCATAGTCATCATGAAGGTAATAACCAGCACCTTTTTCCAGTAGGGGGGGACAAAAAAGGCAAGAAGAAGCACCCCGACAATTGGCAGCATTCTCGGAAATACAAGATATGCAACCTCCCGCAAAGAACAGATGCAAAAGATGTCGTCCGTGACTGCCTTAATGCACCTGTCAATCCTTTCCTTTCTTCGTTCCAAGCTCATACCCGTTCCTCTATTTCCTTTGATTTACCAAAAAGGCCAGAAGGCTTTACCAGAAGAATAAAAAGCATGCTGGCAAGGGCAACCACCATGGTATATGAAGAAGAGATATAGGTGGCTGTGAGAACCTCGATATATCCGATGATAAAACTTGCTGCTATGACGCCTATCGTGCTCTCCAGGCCGCCTATGATGCAGACCGCAAGGGCCTTTATCAGCACGTCGTACCCGTCGTCTACAGATATGGTTCCGAGGGGTAAAATAAATACCGCGGAGATCACACAGATCATTGAACCGATGGACAGGCTAAGGAGCGATACCCTGTCAGGATTAATTCCGACGGATAGCGCCGTATGCTCTTCCTGTGCTACGCCCCTGAAGGCAAGGCCGACCTTGGTGTGGTGGACAAAAAGATACAGGGCCAGCAGGAGGGCGGCGCCTACGACTACGATGATGATCCTTTGGATCCCCACCGGCACCCCGAATATATCAACAGAGCCTTCCACAAACAGCGGGAGCCTGTACTCGTAGCCCATCAAGCCCATGCTTCTCAGGAGTTCAAGTATGACAATGCCCACAGCAAAGGTAGTAATAACCTCGGAAAGCTCGAGCCCTCTCAGGCGGATTAAAAGCACCCGATATATGAGCGCCCCGAGAAAACCCACCGCAACGACAGCGAGAATGGCAGAGAGGAAATAGGGAAGGCCCAGCTTCACGAGAGAGTACCACGTCAGGGCTCCACCCAGGATATACAGGCCTCCGTGGGCGAAATTTGCCACCCGGCTGACGCCAAAGGTAATGCTGAATCCAAGGGCAATGAGCGCATATATCGTGCCGTTGATGAACCCGTATACCAACATGTCGTATACCCCCTGCTTTATCTATTTCATCGAGCTTGGTTTATCGATCCGTTCTTCAGCGATGCTGTTGGGAAAGACAGGCACACGCCGTCCGCCTTTTTTCCACTGGTAGGCCACTGCAATAGCCGAAGTTTTTGGATCATCCCCGAAAATAAACTGGTGGTCTTTAAACTTTATTCTTCCAATGCTGCCGACGAAGTCCGTCTTTTCCAGTTCCTTGACAAGTTTATCGGGGTCAAGCGATCCTGCCCTTTCTATAGCCTGCACAAGGAGATAAACGGAATCATATGCCTCTGAAGGCATGTGGCCGCTTTGCTGCTCACCCCATCTCTTCTTATATGCTTCGTAGAATTTTGTGGATGGCTCGTATTTTTTGAGCGGTATGTTGCCTGCCTGAAAGACTACGTTGATGATGCCTTCGATCTTATCTCCAAAGGTTGTCCAGGCCTTGGAACCCATAAGCGGCGAGATAAACCCGGCCATAATTGCCGGTACTTTCATTTCTTTCCACTGCTGCACCAGGATGCCGCTGTTGTGCATATCGAAAATAGGCACAATAACCTGAGCCCCCGACTGCTTTGCCTTCATCATCGTGCTGGAGAAATCAGAGGCCCCTGTAGGATATTTGTCATACCCCTTGACTTCCCATTTGTTTTTTTCAAACCAGCCTTTCATGCCGTCCCCTATGGCGGTTGACCACAATACATCCTGAACCACGATGTAGACCTTGGTGAATCCAAAATCCTGTTTCAGTTTTTCCATTACCTTCGTCAGGTACCCTACCACGTACCTGGCGTCTCCCATTCTGAAGCAGTATTTGTATTTCTCGGGATTCTGCGTATACTTTTCGATAAATTTCGGCGTCATGGCCACATTGATGCTCACCATCTTGTACTGAGCGTAAAGGTCCATGGCTGCCAGCAATACCTCCGACCTTGATGGACCGAGCACCACGGCATGGGGCTTCTTCTCCAGAAAAAGCTTCTCTATTGCAAGAAGCGCATCCGATATGGGAACGCCGGGCTCCATGTCCCTTGTCTCCATTTCTTCCACCTTCAGCAGACGCACTGCATTCCCAACCTTGACGCCGCCTTTGGCATTAATCTCTTCTGCTGCAAGCTTTATCGCCTTTAATGCCTCTGACGCTTCAAGAGACTTGAGGGAACTCGGCATTCCGATAATGATGGGCTCCCCTTTGGCCGGCGAAGCTGCATTTGACATTGCCGGGACCAGCAAAAAGACAGCGAGAACAAATACTGTAATTCTGATAAAAAACGTGCTCATAGAAGTTACCCCCTTGTTTAAGATTTTAGATCAACCTCACATCTGCGCTACCTGTTTTCCCTTAAAAATATAGAAAAAAATTCAAGAGACTCAAGCGTAGTAACCGAGTGAGGCTTGTGTGCATTGAAGTAGGAAATATCCCCACCATTGAGCTCATAGTCAGTACCATCGTAAGTAAAAATGCATTTACCCCTTATAATGTATGTAATTTCAACGCCTTCATTGACATGCCGGTCGATGCATTCACCCTTCTCGGATTTACCGAGGCTGACCGATATCTTGTCGTTGATGATGCCTTTTGGCACCAATAATCTCAATGTCAGGTTGGCAGACTCAACAACCGGCTGAGCCTTGCCCCGTACAATAGTGATATCCTGCTGTTCAGGAAAAAAACCTGTGATGGGGTAATCAAGGCAGTGCGCAATGTCCGAGAGCACTGCCACGGAAGGGCTTACTTCTCCTGTTTCTATCCGGTGCATGGTGAGATAACTGACCCCGATCTTTTTGGCCAGTTCCTTCATGGTAAGGGATGCGTCTTTTCTTATTTTTCGGATCCTGTTGCCAACTTCCACGAAATTAATCTTATCACATAGTAAACCTTTGTCAATAAAATATTTATTTTTTTATAATTATTAAAGAACTATGACGTTTATTATTAGCCTGTATTCCTGATCACCGGACAACGCCATCCACGACCGCCGGCAGGATGTCGCCGGATTTTCCGAAGAGCGAAACGTCCGCAACGTTGGTGATCGGCGTCGGCTCCAGGTTCACCTCAATGACAAAGCCGCCGTTGCTTTTTACGTTCTCCGGGAAGGATGCCACGGGATAGACAACTCCCGATGTGCCCACTACCATCAGGGTATCGCACAGGCTCATCGCATTATAGGACATCTGCAGCGCATCGGATGGGATCGACTCCCCGAACCAGACAACGTCGGGCCGCAGCATCTCCCCGCATTCGCAGCGCGGGGGTATCGATCTTAGAGGCACATCCATGAGCATCATCGTCCTGCCGTCGCGTGGGCACCGCACCCTCCACAGGTTTCCATGGATCTCGATGATGTTCTTTATCCCTGTCCGCCCGTGAAGGCCATCCACATTCTGGGTTATCAAAAAAAAGCCCGGCAGCGTCTCTTCAAGCCTCCTGATCGCATGGTGTCCCGGATTCGGCTCTGCCTTCCCTATGATCCCCCGTCTCCAGTCGTACCACTTCCATACCGTTACGGGATCCCGCTCAAACGCCCACGGGGTGGCAAGCTCCTCTGCCCTGTAGTTTTGCCATAGCCCGTCGTTCCCCCTGAACGTGGGAATGCCGCTCTCAGCGGAAATCCCGGCACCGGTAATAACGAGAAGGGACTTCGTATTGCGCAGCCGCTCAACGGCCCTTTCCATGTCAGTGCTCATCTGCATTGCCTCCCAGAATGGATCTCAGCTGCCGGACCGTTTCGTCGTCCAGCGTTTTTCTCTCCACCGCCATCTTTACGGCGATCCCGGAGAGCGTTTTATACACATCTTTATACTCTTCCCTATCGCCCATTGCCCTGAGATGGGCCTCCACTGTTTTCAGGTCGCCCCTTATCACCGGTCCGGTCAGGGACATGAGCGGGCCCTTGTTCTCTATATTCTTCAGCGTCGCGCGTATGATCGGGAGGAAGGGCTCAAGGTCTATATTGATAGCATCCATGATCTTTTCGCCCGCATAATAGAGCGCGCAGAGCAGGTTGCAGACGAACACCGCCGAAAGGTGGTAGAGCACCTTGTCGTTGCTTCCTATCAGCTGCACCCTGCAGCCGACCTTTTCGCCGATAAAGGCGAGGGTCTCCAACGCGCCTTTATCGCCTTCAATGAATATATATGTATCGGGGAGGACCGAAATGGCGCTGTCGATATCTGGGAACGTCTGCAGCGGGTGCAGCGAGCCGAGCAGGGCGCCCTTTTTATCAAGCGGCTTCAGGATCGACGACGGGTCGGCGCCGCTTGTATGAAATAATACCTTGCCGTCGAGGCTTCCCATGCCTGCATCGATTTCTTTTACAACGTCCTTTATGATCCTGTCCTGCGTGGTGATCGCTATGACATCGCAGGCGCTCGCAACATCTATGTTGTTTTTGGTATATGAAACTCCTTCGGCGAGATATGCTCTTGCCGTGTCAAGCGAAGCGTCCAGAACGTCAGAAACGGCATGGACCGCAATGCCGCTTCGTTTCATCATGAACCCGATCGAAATGCCCACCTTGCCTGCGCCTATGATCCCGACCTTCATCATTCAAAGACCTCCACCGGCAAAAAAAGCATGTTCCTCAGTATCTCCAGCGTTTTGCTTCCCACCGTGTTCGCGAAACTGACCTGCACTAAAGGATCATCTATGGGGCCGGAGACATTGCAGGCCATATAGAGGAACCCGCCGCCTTTTCTTTTAAGTATATTCCGCAAAATAGGTATCTTGTCAATTGTCCTGTCGAGGGTAATAAGGGGGGCTACCTGCAGGTTGGCGTCTATCTCTCCGGAGTTGAAGTCCAGGTTCCCCTTGCCGGTAACCACCATGGACGGGCTGTCGATAAGGAAGTTGTCGGTTTGAAAAACACCGTCAGTAACGATGAAGTTGGCGCCCATCTTCTTATAGGCAAGCCCCTCCTTCGCAAAATCAACCTTTCCTTTTAAAAGATCGTAGATATTCAATGTGCCGAAGGTCTTGGCAAGGAGGTTCCACCGCTTTATCACCCCGTCTCTGCTGTATACGGTAACGTTGCCGTCTGCCTTTGAGATCAGGGACTTCAACGTGCTGCCTACCCCGCTTATGTTTCCGTAGATAAATGCGTTGCCGTCGATCTCTTCGTTCTTTGCGCCGAAAGTTTGCAAAAAAAGACCGCCCTTGATCCTGCTCAGCCTGCCGTTGACGTACATATGCGGCTTGTCCCCGGACAGATCGGCTATCCCGTGCACGTCGCATTGTCCGCCGAAGATATTTGCCCTGAACCTGGCGATGCTAAGTTTTCTATCGCTCAGCACACCGGTTAGCTCCAGGTCTTCGGCCTTTATACTTTGAGCTTCCACGGCCTTTGCCCTTACAGATATGTCGCCATTCATTTTGGCTAAAATGCTGTCTTTGCGGATCACGGGGATCTTGCCCTCGTACTCATCCCGGAAATCGCCGGAATGAAAATGGTCCACATCGACCGACAGGGAAAACTGGGGGGCCTGGCGGCCCTTTACGCGAAACCTGCCCTTCCGGATCGCTGTCTTGCCGCAGGCGAAGCTGTTCAAGACAATATCAAATTCATCTCCCTTAAAGTCAGAAACAAGATCAATATTTCTTAAGGGCCTCTTCAGCCCGGGCAGCCTGAGAAACCCGTTGCGGACCCTCACGTGCCCGGCCATGTGGGGAAATTCTTTTAAAGGAAGGCTCAGGTCCCGTATGGACATCTTTAGCGCTATGTCGCCCCGCGCGGTCTTCTCATTAAAAAAAAAGAGGTGGGCAACCTTTGCGACGTTATCGACGTTCAACGCGACATCCATAGATATCTTCCTGTTGCCTTCGATCCCCCCCCTCAGATCAAGCTCAATATTGTCAAGGGTATACCGGAGATCGCGAACATGGACATCCTTCCCTTTCGCAACAACATCAAAGCGGGCTTTGTTCGGTATGCCCCTTTCCTTCTTCATATAACCGAGAAGCTCATAGTAAACATTGTCCATGCCCAGGCTGCCGCCGACATTCCAGGCGCCATCCTCCAGGCGGATATTCATATCAAGATCCATCAACCCCGCTGTGTCAAAGGGTATCTTTATAAAAGGCATCAGGTGTTCTGTGTCCAAGCCGCCTTTTATTAAAAGATCGAGCAATCCTTTTTTCCATTTCCCCTTGATCGTTATGCTTGTATTGCCCTTGGTTATTATGAGCGGCTCGAAGGTGATCTCATCGTCCGCAAACCTGTAGGAGCCTGACGCGGATACCGAAGCCTTTTTCCAGCGAACGTCGGCCTCTCTCAATTTTCCGGCCCCGGAAATCCTGTACCCGCTATCTTCCTTTCCGGAGACCTCCAGCGAGCCATCAGTCGTCCCGCCTATGAACTGAAACTCGCCGACGTCCAGGAATGACGGTATGTCCCGCAGGTTAAGGGAATATTTTCCTTTCGCGTCGATGCTCCTGTCCTTTGCTACGGTACCGCTAACGTCGTACACCTTGCTGGTTCCTGAGGAGCCGCTCATGCCGGAGAAGCTCGTCGTCCGCTCCCCCAGCGATAAAAGGCCTTTAACCCCCTTAAAATCAAAATTTTTATACCTTACTGCCACGTCCTTGATCTCGAGCTCGGCGTTGACGGCCTTTCCCCTCGTCCATGAAAGCTTCCGGATCTTCGCGCTGCCCCCATGAATAATATCCCATATCTCGGCCCCTATAGTCTGCAAACCAACGTACTCCTCGTACGCCTCAACGCCAAGGAAGCCCGATGAAAGATGAAATTCATTGAAATCGTAACGCTTGAACCTGAGCGTGACCGCAAAAGGAGCGTTCCTGTAAAGGACGTTTTCCGTTTCGATCTCCATCGAATTCCCCGAGATGGTCGCTGCCAGGTCTCCTTTCAGCTCCTGCACAAAAAGCGGCTTTTTCAGGTACTGCCCCCCGTGCAGCTCAAAATCCTTTACCCTGAACTGCCCGTTCAACGTCAGCTTCCTGTCTCGAACAACAAAATCCCCGCTTGCGTCAGCCATGCCTTTCGGGTTGCCGTCAAAGCTCGCAAGGTTAACATTGTAAGCCTTCGTCGTGCCCTTGACGCTGAACTGTTTTGATTTATATGTACCCTCGCCCGAAACGCTGATCCTGTCAAAATAATCGCTGGGCCCGATGTCGGCCCTGAAGGTAAAGGGCTTTCCGATGTTCATGTTCTCTATTACGATCTCGGACACAGAAAATTTGTCCTTCTCATAGGTTACCTTGCCGTTCTTCACCTCGAGCAATTCCGCCGGGAACGGCGCAAAACCCTTCCCCCCTGTTGATCCGGCAACCGTTACATCAAAATTCGAGATTGCCACAGACTTGAAATATATGCCTTGCGTTACATCCATAGAGATCTTCCAATCTCTGATGCTTCCCTCTATGCCTCCCTTGATATGAATATTCTGAAGATAAAGATTGATAATGCCCTTCTCGTACCCGAGCCGCGCTTCAGCTACATGGGCCGATCCGTTCAGGACCTTTCCCAGCGCGTAGGCGCTCAGCGAAGGCAGGCTGTACCTGATGAGCAGGAAGAAAAGGGCGCACAGAAAAATAAGTGCGGAAATTATATAGGCAGCTTTTCTCATGAAGGAGTCCGCGCGAGGGCAAAGAACCTGACCTCCCCCGCATGAGACCGCAGCAGCGCCACCGCTGCTTCATGGGCGGTATATCCCGTTGTGAAGAGGTCGTCAACGAGCAGTACCCTTTTCCCCTTGATCCTGCCTTTGTCCTTTACGGCAAAAACCCCCCTGACATTCCTTTTTCGCTCTTCTCTGGTAAGGGAGTACTGGTCCTGTGTGTTTTTTTTCTTCAACAGGACGCTGTGCCCTATTTCTTTGCCCGTTATTTTCGCTATCTCTTCTGCGATGATAAAGGACTGGTTGAATCCCCTCTCTTTTAATCTTTTCTCGGTGACAGGGATCGGAACAAGGCAATCAAATGTTTCGGCAAAGGAGCGGATCTTCTCTTTTGATAAAGATACCAGGCGCCGGCCGATATCTTTCCTGCCGCTGAACTTAAAGGCATGCATGGCGTTCCTCAGCCTTCCTTCGAAATAAAAACCATAATGGCCTTTCTGAAATCCCCTGTCTTCTTCAAGGCACGCGCCGCAGACAATGCTCTTGCCAACCCATCTGCCGCAGATCGGGCACGATGATGCCTCATCGACAACCCGGAAAGACCCAATGCAGTCCCTGCAAATGGCGCTGCCGCGCTCGCCGCATCCCCCGCAGCGCAAAGGGTAGAAAATGTCCAACACAGTTTTTAAGAGGTCATGCACCGTATCTGCCAGGCCTGACTGCATGCACAAGGACGTTGGCGCGAACAGGCTTCATGCACAGGCCATCGTCGATCATCAATATCCCGCCCGCGTCCAGTCTTCCCGTTCGTAGAGCGTTCTCAACTCTTCCGAGTCCGTATGCATAAACTCTTCTTTTTTCACATTGATCGTGTTCCAGCTATAGCAGCTTTCACAGAAGTCCGCCCACTCTTCCTTTATCGCCTGGCATTTTGTACAGACAAAAGGTATGTAGGCCTGCTCTATCGGGAAGGCGCTCCTGAACTCTTCCACCGCATTTTCCATCTCTCCCCTGTGTATGTATGCCTCGGCCATGGCCCTGTGCAGCCCTTTGAAATCCTCTCCCTCGGCGATCAATGAATCAAGGGTATCAATTGCCTCATCGATCATCTCGAGCCTGAGGCACAGCCTCGCATAGAGGAAGGATGTGAGGTGGTTTTTTGGCGATATGTCGAGGATCCTCGTGTAGATCTTCAATATAACCTCCGGGGTTCCCCGGTCAATATAGAGGTCTTCCATCCTGAGGAGAAAGATGATATGGCCCGTCTTTGAATATCCCCTGCCGTAGACCCTGCCGGCCTCGTTCAGCTTATCTTTTCTTTTATATACCTCGGCAAGGAGGATGTATGCGGGAATAAACCTCTTGTCGTCGCCGATGATGTCCTTAAGCTCGTCGATGACCTTATCTTCATTCGCCTCAAACTTCTTATGATACAGATCATAGATCCGCTCATACCGTATCCCTACAAACCTCCTTTTCTCCTCTTCGGTCTTGATAAATTTTCCTATCCTCTTCTCCAGCTCATATGCCTCGTCCCAGTCTTTCTTCCATATATAAAAATCCCGCAGCATCGCCAGGGCTTCCATGTTTGATTCGTTCAGGTTCAGGACATCCTTGAGGACGGCCTCTGTCTTTTGAAAATCCTTCGTTGACCGGAATATTTCCACCTTTTTCAGCAAGACAGCCTCTCTCTTGCCAAGGTTCTTTTCGGCTTCGTTAAGGGTTTCCAGGGCTTTCCCGTACTCCTCCATGGAGGTATACATATCGGCGAGCACAATGGAGGGCTCCTCTATGTCGGGAAACCTGCGGATGATTCGCTCAAGGCTCTCGATCGCCTTCTCCCTGTCACCCTTCAGGTCATAGGATTTCGCCTTTTCGAAGACCTCCCTGAACTCTTCGGTCTTCTTCTCTTTTCTCCCTGTTCTCCAGCTTATGACAGCATTTTTCATGTCGTAGAAAAAGCTTACAATGATGGAGAAGATGACCCCGAGGACGAAGGCAACAACAACAAAGTCGGCCGCCGACATCTCGAAAAATCTTCCGCCTCCGTAATAAAGCTTAACGTTCTCCGAATTTAAATTCGAAATATAGAGATAAAAAAGGAGGAAGATGAAAAAGAGGAAGAAAAAAACCTTGTATCTCATTCTGTTAGATTCCCTTCTCTTCCATTAATCGTTTACATGTAATACAATACCGTGCGACGGGGTTTGCTTCAAGTCTTTTTTCGCTGATCTTTTCTTCACATTCTTCACAAACGCCATAGGTCCCTTTTACTATCTTATCGAGGGAGCTGTCGATATCCTTCAACAGCTTTAGGTCGTTATCGCTGATGCTCATCAGTATATCCGCATTATAAGAGTTGCTTGCCGCATCGGCCATATCCTGGATGCCGTCCGTGCCAAGGCTGTAGGAATCTTCCTTCAGCTTTTTTGCCTTGCTCAGTATGGCCTCTCTCATCTTCAGCAGCCTCTTCTTGTAATGCTCACGTTCTTGTTTTTTCATTCTCCACCTCTAACTCCTTATTTTCTTTGTTTAATCTATATCTCTCCGCCTCGATCCACAGACTTTCGAGATCATACAGCTCGCGGAGGCTCTCGAGAAATACATGGACGATAACGCTCTGATAATCGATTACCGCCCAGCGCCCCTCGTAATACCCCTCAATCGTATTGGGCCTTATGCCCTCCTCTTTCATGCCCTTCGTCACGGAATCCACAACGGTCTTTATGTGCCGTTCGCTTGTTCCGCTTGCCAGGACAAAGTAATCCGTAATATCGGTAAGCCCGCTGAGCTTGAGAACCAGGATATCTTTTCCTTTTTTTTCATCTGCAAGCCTGGCGCATGCGGTCGCTTTGTCAATGGTTTCCAAATTATGCCCTATATAACCTCCTTTGATGAATATACCTCTCCACCGAACCGGGAACGAGGTATTTTACTGACCTTCCGCTTTTCAGCAGCTTCTTTATCTTTGTGGAAGAGATATCAAGCTGCGTTATCTCGTGAAGATATATTCTCCTGCCGGAGGCATGCTCGAGGGTAGCCTCATCAAGGACCTTCACCGCGCCCCGCACATCATCAGGCAGCACGTCAAAAAGAGGGGATTGTGTATGGGCCGGCCTCGTCATGACAATGAAATGCGCGTGGGAGAATAATTCCCTGTAGGCATGCCATGTATGTATATCCGAAAAGGCGTCGATGCCGATCAGGAAATATACCTCCCCGAACCGTTTCTCGAAAACCTTCAGCGTATCGAGCGTATAGGAGATCCCTCCTCTTTGGATCTCAATCTCCGATGTCCGGAAAAACCTGTTGCCCCTCGTTCCGGCCTTCAGCATGTGGAGCCTGTCATCGGCGCCGGTGATCCTGCAGTTTCTTTTATGGGGGGGCACAAAGACAGGGACAAAAACGATCCTTTCAAGGGAAAATGCTTCGCGGATCTCCTCCGCGACCCTCAGGTGGCCGATGTGAACAGGATCAAATGTCCCCCCGAAAATGCCGATCTTCATCACGTCCTCAACTGTCCGTCGCCGAATGCGATAAATTTTGTCACTGTCAGCTCTTCAAGGCCCATGGGGCCGAAGGCATGAAGCCTCGTGGTGCTGATCCCCATCTCTGCCCCGAGGCCGAGCTGATACCCATCGTTGAGCCTCGTTGATGCATTCACCAGCGTTAATGATGAGTTCACCTCACGGACGAACCTCCACGCATTATCATAATTTGCCGTAATAATGGCATCGGTGTGGCCGGAGCCATACCGCCTTATATGGGCGATCGCCTCATCGATGTCCTTTACTATCCGTATAGAAAGTATCAGGTCGAGATACTCTTCATGCCAGTCCGCCTCATTGGCCTTTCCGACCGTCTTCAGTATCCTCGCCGTTTTTTCGCAGCCACGCAGAAGGACCCCCTGTTCCCTGAAGATCTTTTCCATACCGGGAAGGAATGCCTTCGCAACCGCCTCGTGCACAAGGAGCGTCTCCATAGCATTGCATGTCGCAGGCTTCTGTGCCTTTGCGTTCAGGCAGATTGCATGGGCCGTCTCCATCGGCGCCGACTCGTCGACAAAGATGTGGCATACCCCCTTGTAGTGTTTGAGCACGGGGATCCTTGACTGTTCCACGATGCTCCGTATAAGCGCCTCGCCGCCCCTCGGTATGATAAGGTCTATGTAGTCGTCCATCGTCAGAAGCTCATATATGTATGACCTGTCGGCGGTATCTATGAACTGGGCCACATCATCCGGGAGGCCTGAGCCGCGGAGCGCTTTGAGGATCAGGCGATAGAGGGCGAGGTTTGAATGGAACGCCTCCGAGCCGCCCTTGAGGATAACGCAGTTGCCGCTTTTCATGCAGAGCGAAAAGGTTTCGATCGTAACGTTCGGCCTCGACTCATAAATGATCAGGATGACGCCTATGGGTATCCGCATCCTCCCCACGGTCATGCCGTTGGGGCGCCTCCATACCTTCGCTATCTCCCCAACCGGGTCGGGGAGCGCCACGACGTCCCGGATGCTGCCCTGCATCTCACGGATCACCTTGTCATCGATCTTCAACCGGTCTATCAGGCTCTTAGAGAGGCCTGCCTTTTTTGCATCCTCTATGTCTTTCCTGTTCTCTTTAAAAAGGTAATCCTTTTTTTCCGCGAGGAGCTTTTCAAGCTTCAGGAGAACCTGATTCTTGATCTCCGTCGATGCGTGCGCTAGGATATCCGAGGCCTTTTTTGCCTTCTCCGCCCGTTCTTTTGCCGTCATAAGACCACCATATTGTCCCTGTGTATTACCTCTTCCGTGTATTTATAGCCGAGCTTTTTCTCTATATCAATACTTTTCAGGCCCTTTATCTGCTCCACGTCGGAAGAGGAATAATTCGTTATTCCCTTGGCAATGACCGTGCCGCTTGTGTTTTTTACCTCTATGCACTCCCCGCTTGAGAAATGGCCCTCTGCCTTTATTATCCCCGACGGCAAAAGGCTCTTGCAGTTGTCCACGACAGCCCGCTCGGCCCCTTCATCGATCAGCACCGTGCCCCTTACCTTGAAGGCAAAGGCCGTCCACCATTTCCTCCGAGCAAGCTTCCTCCCGGGGAGAAAGAGGGTGCCGATCTCTTCGCCCTTGACCACCTTCACGATAACGTTCTCTCTGTCGCCGAAGACCACCCTCGTGGCAATGCCGTAATGGCCGGCCTTCCTGGCGGCCTCAAGCTTGCTCACCATTCCTCCGATGCTCTTCTCGCTTTGCGTTCCTGCCGCTGTCTTTTCTATGTCCTCGTCTACCTTCTTTACCACCCGTATCATCCGGGCGTCAGGGTACCTGTTCGGGTCCCTTTCAAATAACCCTTCCACATCGGAGAGGAGAAGAAGAAGGTCAGCGCTGGCTATCTGCGCAATAAGCGCCGACAGGTTGTCGTTGTCCCCGAACCTTATCTCCTGAAAGGAGAGGGCGTCATTTTCATTGATCACCGGCACGATATCCATTGAAATAAGCATATCCAGGGTATTCGTGAGGTTAAGGCACCGGGTCCTGTTCTTGATGTCTTCGTGGGTAAGGAGTATCTGCCCCACATTCATCTTCTCTTTTTCAAAGGCCTGCATGTACATCTTCATCAGCATAACCTGGCCGATTGACGCAAGGGCCTGCCTTTTCGCCATCTCCTTCGGTTTTTTCGTAAGGTCAAGGGTCTCCATGCCGCAGGCTATCGCTCCGCTCGATACAACGATGACTTCAACCCCGGCATCTTTCACGACCCTTACCTGCTTCGCTATGTTCCGTATCTTTGCAGGGCTGATCTTCCCCGTGCCGTCCACAAGGACCGACGTCCCTATCTTCACGACTATCCTTTTCAGACCGGGGGTATTGCATTTTATGCTGCCGCCCGTTTTTCCCTTTTGCACCATTTCCGTCATCACGCATTCCCGGCAGGGATTCCGCAATCCCTTATCTCCGGCCCTCTTTTCGCCAACTCGCTTTTCAGCTGATCGATCCCCCACCGCTTGAGAGCGCTCACCGACAGGGCCCGTTCGCCCATTCCCATGAAAAAGCCCTCCCATTCCGCACGGTCACCTTGCGGCACAAGGTCAACCTTATTAAGGACAATGAGCCTTTTCCTGCGGAGCAGCTCTTCTTTGTATGAACCGAGCTCGGACAGCAATATCCTGTAGTCCCCGTCAGGAGAGCCTGAAGAGATATCGAGGACAATAAGGAGCATCGCGGTCCTTTCTATGTGCTTCAAAAAACCTATGCCAAGCCCCTTGCCCGCCGAAGCCCCCTCCACGATACCCGGTATGTCCGCAACAACAAATGTCACGTCGCCATCCCTCAGCACCCCGAGCGACGGGCTTAAGGTTGTGAATGGATAATCGCCTATCTTTGGTTTTGCATCAGTTAAGCAGGATATGAGGGTTGATTTGCCCGCATTGGGCAGGCCGACAAGCCCTATATCGGCGAGGAGCTTAAGGACCAGGTGAAGATGCTGCCCCTGCCCCTCTTCCCCATAGTCAAACTCGAGAGGGGTACGATGCGTCGATGTCTGAAAACGGCTGTTGCCCCGTCCACCCCTTCCCCCTTTTGCAATAACGTGGCTCTCGTTGTCTTGTGTAATTTCACAGAGAAGCGAGTCCCCGTTCTCACCGTATACAACCGTGCCAAGGGGTACATGGATCGTGATATCTCTGCCATCCCGGCCTGTCTTATTTTTCCCGCTTCCATGTTTACCGTTCTCCGCCCTGTACACACGCTTGTATCTGAAGTCCATGAGGCTCGTGAGGCTTTTTTTTCCGGTTATGATTACATCCCCTCCTTTGCCCCCGTCTCCGCCGTCAGGCCCGCCTCGTGGGACAAATTTCTCCCTTCTGAAGCTTACACAACCGTTACCGCCTTTGCCGGCCTCAACATAGATCTTTGCTTCATCAACAAATTTCATTCAACAGGATAGACATGGGCCTGTTTTTTGTCCCCCGCTGTTTTAAAGCTTACAACTCCGTCTATCAGCGCAAAGAGGGTGCGGTCACGGCCCATCCCCACATTGTCGCCCGGGTGAACCTTTGTGCCGTGCTGCCTCATTATTATGGTCCCGGCCTTGACAACCTGGCCGCCGAATATCTTCACGCCCAGCCTCTGGCCCTTACTGTCCCTTCCGTTCCTTGAACTTCCACCAGCCTTTTTATGTGCCATCTTACGCCTCCAGAATGATCTTTTCTATAAGTAATTCGGTGTAGGACTGACGATGCCCCTTCTTTACCTTGTAGTCTTTCCGCCTTTTGTATTTGAAGACCGTCACCTTTTCATCCCGTCCCTGTGCAACGACCTTGCCCTGCACATACGCCCCTTTGATAAAAGGCGTTCCCACGACTGAACCCTGCCCGGTATCGACCATCAGCACGTCTTTCAACTGGACATCATCTCCCTCAGCGGCAGCGATATGCTCCAGTTTTACCCTGTTGCCCTCTGTTATCTTGTATTGCTTGCCTCCGTTCGCGATGATCGCATACATAAACCTTCTCCTTGCTTTTATTTGAAAAAAAACACACTATAGTATGATAATTACAACGGAAAAGTCAATAGAGAAAAGGTAAATGAAGCTCAGCGAAAAAGAGTTCGACAGGATCGTAAAGAGGGCAATCCGGCGCATACCCGGCGAGATCCGGCAGTATCTCGACAACCTCGTGATTTCCGTTCGTAAAAAACCCTCAAAAGAAATGCTCAAGGACGTAGGCCTCCCTCCGGGGAGCGTCCTGCTCGGCCTCTTTCAGGGTGTCTCTTTGCTGGAGCGGTCAGTCACTTCGCCGCCCCTTTTCCCTGACACGATCTTTCTTTTCCAGGGGCCCATTGAGGAGTCCTGCGAAACCGCCGAAGAGCTGGAGGAACAGGTAGAAATAACCCTTGTCCACGAGATAGCCCATTTCGTGGGGATGACCGAGGAAAGGCTCGAGGAGCTGGGGTACGGTTAGGCCCGGATACTGAATGAAAAAAGCAGCTCATGGTTTATAGGAAATTCGAAATCCTAATCACGAAATCCGAAACAATATCAAAATTCAAATATCAAATGTCCAAAACGTATAGTCACGTTGATCATTCTTTCATTGTCATTGCGAGGAGATAAGCGAGGTGGCGGCCCCGGATGCACCCGTTTCATTCAATTGTTTTGAATTTTGAACATTTGAATTTGTTTAG
>JAKQBZ010000201.1 GCA_029559435.1 Deltaproteobacteria bacterium
GCTCTATATGGACGGGCTCATCGAGGCGAGGGCCTACAATCAGCTTGAGACGTTCGCCGCAGGCATCACTTTCGCGAGGACAGAAGGGCTTATCCCTGCGCCGGAAACGAACCATGCCATAGCCTGCGTGATCGAGGAGGCGAAGAAGGCAAAGGAAGAAGGAAAGGAAAAGGTCATCTTGATGAACTGGAGCGGCCACGGCATTGTCGACCTTCCGTCCTACGACGCCTATATGGCGGGAAAGCTCCAGGACTACGCGCTGCCCGATGAGGAGATCGAAAAGCTGGTGAGGGAGCTGGACGCCTTCCCGAAACCAAAATAAGCTATCAGCTTACAGCATTCAGCATACAGATTACAGCAAACCGCTGTATGCTGATCGCTGAAAGCTGTTTTTTTGGAGGTTGATTTTGGAGATCTATTGTTCCCAGCTTGGCATGATGATCGGTTTTTCCTATTGCATGTCCATGAACGACGGACTGCCGTGCAGGAATTCGATTGATTGCTGGAGAGAAAGGCTTGATATTGTGGCCTTCCTTAAGGCAAAATACAGTGGCGAAGAGCTGAATAAGGTGTTTAGCGGGCTGCCGAAGACGAAGCTCGACAGGATAATGGAAATGATATATAAGAAAGGCAACAGCGGCTCATAGCTCATAGCTCATAGCGAACCAGTACCAGAATTTAGTATTTGCCATGAGCCATCAGCCATGAACTATGAGCTAACGAAGGAGGTTTGATGCTGCTTTCAGATAGGGTAATGAATGTGAGGCCATCGGGGGTGCGGAAGATCTTTGATCTTGCCAAGAAGGTCAAAGATCCCATCGACCTGAGCATCGGCGAACCGGATTTTGACATCCCCGAAGAGATAAAAGAAGAAGGGATAAAATGGATACGGGCTGGATTCAACAAATATACCCCTTCCGGCGGTATCCAGGAATTACGCACTGCGATTCTCCGTCATCTTCAGAAGAAAGGCATCATATGCGACGACGTGATCGTAACGGCAGGGGTGACAGGCGGCATACTTCTTGCCCTCATGGTAACCCTGAACCCGGGCGATGAGATCATTATTCCCGACCCTTATTTCGTGCTCTATGAATATCAGGTCCAGCTTTTGGGCGGGAACCCTGTCTTCGTCGATACCTACCCTGATTTTACGATCAAGGAAGAGCTCCTGAGGAAGGCCATTACCAAAAAGACAAGGATCATCCTTGTCAACAGCCCCAATAACCCCACCGGCATGGTATGCTCCCGGGCAGAGCTTGAAATGGTCGCGCGGGTGGCGCGCGAAAAAAACATCCTTGTTTTTTCAGATGATATCTATGATAGATTCGTATATGATAACGGTGACGGCAAGCTGACATATCTCGGGCAGCTCTACGAAAATACCTTGACGTTCGGTGGTTTTTCAAAGACGTGGGGGATGACGGGGTGGAGAATAGGGTATGTGGCAGGGCCAAAAGAGATCATTCAGTGCATGGTGACGATGCAGCAATATGTCTTCAGCAGCATAAACTCTTTCGCGCAAAAGGCCGCGCTCCGCGCGCTTGACCATAACGTGGATAGCCTTATAGAAGGATATAAGAAAAAAAGGGATCTGATCTATGAGGGGCTGAAAGACAAGTATCGCGTCGTGAAGCCCAAAGGCGCCTACTTCATCTTCCCTGAGGTTCCCGGCGGCAACGGGGATAAGTTTGTTGAAAAGGCATTGAAAAAAAACCTTTTCATTATACCGGGGAGCGTCTTCTCGGCCAGGAGATCGCATATCCGCATCTCCTTCGCGGCGAGCGAAGAGAACGTGCTGAAAGGCATAGAGATCCTGAGGAGCATGGCATAAAAGGCAATGTGAAAAGTGAAATGTAAAATGTAAAATGTTTCAAACCTTTTACCTTTCACCTTTTACCTTTCACGA
>JAKQBZ010000211.1 GCA_029559435.1 Deltaproteobacteria bacterium
GAAAACTTCAACCTTCCGCAGCATCTGTTCTCTCCTTGCCGTAAAGTGTAAACCATGTATCCGGTCTGTTTTTTAAACTATGTTACCAGTTTGTACCCGACACCATTCCCTCCCCCGCGGGAGAGGGAATGGTGTTATCAAGGTGAAGGACGTCAGCGAGGAATCCCCTCTCCCCCCGCGGGAGAGGGCCAGGGTGAGGGGGCATGATCGCAGCGTGCTGCGGAGCAAGTTCATTGAATATGGCAGGATATTAACGGCCGCGCCCCGCGCGGGCGAGCGGATCGAGCAGTTGAATAAAGCATAAAAGGGATCTGATAAATTGATTCGGCGGAAACGCCTTATCTTTTATCGCCTCACGTCTGACGCCTCACGCCTTACGGCATCATTTCATTTCTGCCGCGGCCTTTTTGATCCGGTCAAGGCCTTTTTGTATGATCTCCATCGAGGTCGCGAAGGAGAGGCGCAGGTAGCCTTCTTTTCCGAACTCGATGCCGGGGACGACGGCCGTGTGGAATTCTTCCAGGAGGATCTCTGTGAGCCCGGCCGATGTCTTCACCGGCCTGCCTTTGTATCTTTTTTTCATAAAGGCGCTGAAGTTAGGGAAAACATAGAAGGCCCCTCTGGGGTCATAGCACGTCACGCCGTCGATGCTCCTGAACCCCTCAACGAGAAAATCCTTCCTCTTCTTGAATTCGACGAGCATATCGGCGATGCAGTCCTGCGGCCCGTTCAGCGCCGCGATGGACGCCATCTGGGATATCGAGGTGGGGTTGGAGGTGCTCTGGCTCTGGATGTTCGACATGGCCTGGATGATATCCTTCGGGCCTGCTGCAAAGCCTATCCTCCAGCCGGTCATCGCGTAGGTCTTCGACACGCCGTGGCAGACGATCGTCCTGTCCCTGAAGGCCTTGTCCATGGAGGCAATGCTTACGTGTTTGTAATCATCGTAAACGAGCTTTTCGTATATCTCGTCGGAGACGATGAAGAAATTGTGCTCGGCAGCGTATTTGCCGATAAGCTCGAGGCTCTCCCGGTAATAGACCGAGCCGACGGGATTTGACGGATAGTTGAGAATGATCGCCTTTGTCCTGAGGGTGATGTATTTTCTGAGCATCGCTTCCGTTATCTGGTAGTCTTCCTTTTCGCTTGTGTCCATAATGACCGGCGTCGCGCCCGCGAGCTCGACCATGGGCGGATACGAAACCCAGTAAGGCGCGGGGATGAGCACCTCGTCGCCTTCCCCGAAGAGCGACTGGAAAAGGTTGAAAAGCGAGTGCTTCCCGCCGCAGGAAATGATGATCTCGTCGCGCTTGTATTCGAGGCCGTTGTCGCGCTTGAACTTTTCTATGACCGCATCCTTGAGCTGCTCCATTCCGGCGGCGGGCGTGTACTTCGTGAACCCGCCGTTGATGGCGTCTATGGCAGCCTTTTTGATATGCTCGGGCGTATCAAAATCAGGCTCTCCTGCACCGAATCCCGCAATGTCGATCCCCTGCGCCTTCAGGGCCTTTTCTTTTGCCGATATCGCCAGCGTCGGCGATGGCTTAAGTGATGCCGCTCTTTTCGATAGCATATTAAAACTCCTTTGGTTTAACGATGATCTTCCGTATCTTTATCTTGAAGAAGTTGTTCGAGGAATTTGCCCTTATCAGGCATGCCGTATCTGCGCCCCGCCCCGTTCCCGCGATGGCAACGACGTCCGAGAAGGGTATAAGCCCCGCATCCGCCGCCATGGCAACGATCTCCACGCACACCTTAACGCCCTGGCAGAACATCCTCAGCGTGTTTGCCACAAGGATCTGCTCGGAATAGCCTGTCTGCTCGCGGATCGCCGTGCCGAGGCTTCTCAGCACCATCGTCCCCGTGTGGACCCTGACGCCTTTGTTTGTTAATTCCTGCTTCAGCCCGAAAGGGAAGTCCTGTTTTCCTTCTTCGCCAAAACCCGTGTTGTGCGTAACGACAACGACGTTGAAATCCTTTACGTTGTACCTGGCAGCGATCTTCTCGGCCGTATCGCCCCATGTTGACGCGACGACAATATCCCTGATATTGTTCTTAACAGCATACTCGAATGCTATTTCCAGGGTATCGTCAGTATTTTCTCTGCCGGCTTCTTCGTGAAGCATAATCACTCGTGATTAATATTATTAATAATAACAAATAACCAGATAATATCCGATAATCAGCGGCTGTATGTCAATCGAAATGTTAGGATACAAACCGGCTATTTTCCCAGTATCTCCCCGACGATCTCCACGGCATCGCGGACAAGTTTAACGCAGACGGCGTCTTTGAGGCCCCTGTCCTTGAATGCCTGCGACCCTTCCGGCGTGCCGATATGAACGCCGAGAAGCTCCCTGCATACGATCGATCGGTTTCGTTCCTTGAACCGCTCCACGAACTCGCGGACGAGCTGATAGGTCCTGTCTTTTGCGTTCCCGTCGCCGGCCTTTGTTTGTCCATATTTGAGCCCTATGAGCATGAATGCCCCGGTAACGGCGCCGCAGGTGTCGCCCATCCTGCCCATGCCGCCCCCGAATGCCCCGGCAGCCTTCAGGGCAGTCTCCCTGTCAAGACCCATTTC
>JAKQBZ010000225.1 GCA_029559435.1 Deltaproteobacteria bacterium
TCGCCTCACGCATCATGCCTCATGCCTAACGGTCTTCACAGTGGCACATAAATTGCTATATTCATTATAAGAAAATCACGCAAGGAGGAAATTATGGCACGGATGACTTCTTCTGAAGAATATGTCGAAAGCCTGAAAAAGGTAAAAAAGCGCGTATACCTTGGCGGCAAGCTGATAGATAATTATATCGACCACCCCATAATAAGGCCTTCGATAAATTCCTGTGCAATGACCTATGAGCTGAGCGGTTATCCCGAATATGAGGAGCTTCTTACGGCAACATCAAGCCTTACGGGGAAAAAGATCAACCGCTTTACGCATCTCCACCAGAGCGCCGAAGACCTTATAAAAAAGGTGAAGATGCAGAGGGTGCTGGGCCAGAAGACCGGCTGCTGTTTTCAGCGCTGCGTCGGTTTTGACGGTTTTAATGCAGTTGACTCTGTAACGTACGAGATGGACCAGGAGTTTGGGACAGATTATAATAAGAGGTTCCGGGCATACCTTGAGTATGTGCAGGAAAACGATCTTGTTGTAGACGGCGCGATGACAGACACGAAAGGCGACAGAAAGCTTGCCCCTTCAGAGCAGAAAGACCCTGATCAGTTTGTCCACGTTGCAGAAAGAAAGCCTAATGGGATCGTGGTCAGGGGCGCGAAGGCGCACCAGACAGGGGCGGTAAATTCCCACGAGATACTCGTTATGCCTACCCAGACGATGCGTGAGGCGGACAAGGACTATGCCGTTTCTTTCGCAGTTCCGGCTGACGCCCAGGGGATACTCTACATATATGGAAGGCAGTCCTGCGATACAAGGAGGCTCGAAGAAGGCACTATCGATGTGGGGAATGCGATGTTCGGCGGCCAGGAAGCGCTTATCGTCTTTAATGACGTATTCGTGCCCTGGGAAAGGGTTTTTATGTGCGGCGAATACCAGTACTCAGGGGCGCTCGTAGAACGCTTTGCCGGATACCACAGACAGAGTTACGGAGGATGCAAAAGCGGGGTGGGAGACGTCCTGATAGGGGCCGCTCAGGCCATTGCAAAGATACAGGGCACCGAAAAGGCCTCGCACGTGAAAGACAAGCTGGTAGAAATGACACACCTGAACGAGACGATCTATGCCTGCGGCGTAGCATGTTCAGCGGAAGGAAGACCGACAAATTCAGGGACGTACCTTATAGACCTGATGCTCGCGAACGTATGCAAGCTGCATGTAACGCACCTGCCGTACCTGATCTCCAGGCTGGCCCAGGATATAGCAGGAGGGCTTGTCGTGACCCTGCCCGGAGAGCAGGACTTCAAAAGCCCTGAAATAGGCGGGTACCTTGAAAAATATTTCAGAAGCGCAACGGCATACAGCACAGAGGACAGATGCAGGATGCAGAGGCTGGTAGAGAACCTGACCCTCGGGATGGGTGCCGTGGGCTATCTTACGGAGTCGCTGCACGGAGCAGGCTCTCCCCAGGCGCAGAAGATCATGATAGGGAGGCTGGCGAACTTTGATTACAAGGCCGGGCTTGCAGAAGAGCTGGCAGGGATAAAGAGGGACTGACCGTCCGGGCCGATTCGTGGGACGTGTAAGATATTGCGGCAACTGCAACCCCGAGGTAGACCCGAGAAAGATAAGAAAGGCTATTGAAAGAATTGCCAACGATACAGATGACGATGTGCTTATATGCGTCAACGGATGTTCCAGGATGTGCATGACAAAGAAAACGAGATCTGACAGCGCACAAAAGAGATTAGATCTGTTTGTACGTGAAGTGTTCGAGCAGGAAAGCCGCCGCGTTGATAAAGGAGGGAAGGAATGAACCATTACCGGGAAAAGATCTGTACTGCCGAAGAGGCGGTCAAAAGGGTAAAGTCAGGGGATAGAATTGTATTTTCACATGCGGCCGGAGAGCCCCTGGTCCTTCCCGGGGCGCTTATGAAGAGAGTAGATGAGCTCAAGGGCGTTGAGATCGTCCATATGGTCCCCATGGGGGAAGCCCTGTATTGCAAGCCTGAATATGCGGGGAGCTTCCGACATGTTGCGCTCTTCACAGGAGGGCCGACGAGGGAAGCGATCTGGGAAAACAGGGCCGATTATATTCCATACTTTTTTAGTGAAATACCCTTTCTTTTCGAGGCCGTTCTGCCGGTAGATGTAGCAATGGTCACGGTATCGCCTCCCGACAAGAAAGGGTTCTGCAGCCTTGGCGTTTCTGTGGATTATACAAAAAAGGCGGTAGAGTGTGCACGGACGGTGATGGCAGAGGTGAACCCAACCATGCCGAGAACGCACGGCGATTCCTTTATCCATGTCTCGCAGATCGACTGCTTTGTGGAAGTGAACATGCCTATCCACGAACTGAAGAACGGGAAGCTGACAGAGGTCGAGGAAAACATCGGAAGGCACGCCGCCGAGCTTATCGAAGACGGCTGCACCCTCCAGCTCGGCATCGGCGGGATACCCGATGCGGTTCTCAAAAACCTTACCAACTTCAAAGATCTCGGTATACACTCGGAGATGGTGTCGGACGGCGTAAAGCACCTGGTCGAAAAAGGGGTCATAACGGGAAGGCAAAAGACGCTTCATAAAGGAAAGATTATAGTCAACTTCCTCATGGGCTCCCGCGAATTTTACGACTGGGTGGACGATAACCCTATCATTGAGATGAGAACCGTTGACTACACAAATAATCCTTACATAGTGGCGCAAAATAAAAAGATGGTCGCCATCAACTCCGCCCTTGAGATCGATCTGCTGGGGCAGGTATGCGCCGATACCCTGGGCCCGAAACAGTTCAGCGGCGTCGGGGGCCAGGTTGATTTTGTGAGAGGCGCACGCATGTCGCATGAAGGAAAGGCGATCATTGCCCTGCCAAGCTCTGCTAAGGGCGGGGTATCCAGGATAGTGCCCGTATTGAAGGCGGGCGCTGCCGTCACGACATCGCGGAACGATGTCGACTATGTTGTGACCGACTATGGTATAGCTGCATTGAAAGGCAAAACGGTACGCGAAAGAATGAAGGCGCTCATTAATATTGCGGACCCGAAGCTCAGGGAAGATCTAACGAAAAAGGCCTACGAGATCTACCATGTCCTTCTTTAAATGACATTCATGCCAGGGTTCAAGGGTTTTTATCAACCAACCCCCCCACCCCCCTTTTTCCCTTGGATCCTGGTTCCTTAAAACCAGCTATTAGCTTTCAGCTATCAGCGATCAGCTTTAAAGCCTTTTTTGCTTCAGCTGACGGCTGTATGCTGAGTGCTGACGGCTTCTTTAGCCGAAGCGTCCCGTGATATATCCTTCAGTCCTTTCATCTGAGGGTGATGTAAAGATCTGGGAAGTTTCGCCGAACTCCACGAGATCGCCGAGGAGCATGAAGCCGGTATAGTCTGATACTCTTGCGGCCTGCTGCATATTGTGAGTTACGATCAGTATTGTGTACTTTTGTTTCAGCTCCATCATAAGCTCTTCGACCCTCATGGTGGCGATGGGGTCCAGCGCAGAGCAGGGTTCATCGAGAAGGATGATCTCGGGCTCGACAGTTAAAAGGCGCGCAATGCAGAGCCTTTGCTTTATCTCCTCGGAGAGATCGAGCGCAGGAGTGGAGAGCTTATCTTTCAACTCTTCCCAGAGGCCAACGGCCCGGAGGCAGTTTTCCGCCATATTCCTTTTCTTCTTCTTGTTTCCCAGGCCGTGTATCTTCAGCCCGTAGACCATGTTCCCGTAGACGGTGAAGGGGAAAGGGTTGGGCCTTTGAAACACCATGCCCACCTTCTTGCGGAGCTCGATAATATCAACGTCCTCGATCCTTTGATCATGCACGAAGATGTCGCCCGACATCCGGATATCGTCAATGAGATCGTTCATCCGGTTAAAACAGCGCAAAAGGGTGGATTTTCCGCACCCGGAAGGGCCAATCAGCGCCGTGATCGAGTTCTTGTGGACGTTGAAGTTGATGTTCTTCAGCGCGTGAAATGTACCGTAGTAAAGATTGAGGTCGCTTGTTTTCAGTACAAAATCATTCATTATCCGAATTTTCCCTGGATGTAATCCTCTGTTTTCTTCATTGAGGGCGTAGTAAAAAGCTTTTCCGTCGTCCCGTATTCGATGAGCTCTCCCAGGTAGAAGAAGGCCGAGAAGTCTGTAATGCGCGCGATCTGCTTTGTATTGTTGGAGACAAGGATTATCGTAATGTCCTTTTTCAGTTCGCTCAAGGCGTCTTCGATCTTTGCCGTTGAGATGGGATCAAGCCCTGAGCAGGGCTCATCGAGAAGAATGATCTCGGGTTTCAGGGCAAGCGTCCTCGCAAGACAGAGCCTTTGCTGCTGCCCCCCCGACAATTTAAGCGCGGACATGCTAAGCCTGTCTTTTACCTCATCCCAGAGGAATGCCTTTTTGAGGCCGTCCTCCACGATGTAGTGAAGCATGATGCGGTCTCTTATCCCTCTCAGCCTCGGGCCGTAGGCGATGTTCTCGTATATGGAACGGGGGAGGGGGATGGGAACGGCAAAGACGGTACCGATGCGCCTTCTCAGCTCAACGGCATCGTGCCCTCCGTCCAGGATGTTTTGCCCGTCTATATGCACTTCGCCCTCTATATGGGCGCCCTCTTCAAAATCTATCATACGGTTGATGACCGAGATAAGTGAAGACTTGCCGCTGCCGGAAGGCCCCATGAATCCGGTGATGGTATTTTTGTAGACATCGACTGAAACGCTCTTCAGGACCTCATTTTTTGAAAAAGCGACGCGGAGTTTTTTGATCGCGATCTTTACGTTCATACTCATCAGGAATATTTCGATATTGCCTTATTCATAAGGTAGTACGCCACAACATTGATCAATAATATGCTCACGACAAGCACCAATGCTGTGCCATAGGCCTTTTCCATGGAGATGCCCTCGCGGGCCAGTATGTAAAAATGGACTGCCATGGTCCTGCCGGAGTCCATGAGGGAAGTTGGCAGCCTCAGCGAGCTGCCCATGGTAAATATTACCGCCGCAGTCTCACCAACGGCCCTCCCGACGCTTAGCATTATGCCTGTAAGTATCCCCGGAATTGCCGAGGGCAGCACAACCTTTGTCACTGTTTCCCATTTTGTAGCGCTCAGCGAGTAGCTGACGATCCTCAGGTTTCTCGGTACGGCCTTGATAGCCTCTTCGCTGGTCCTTATTATTGTCGGCAGTATCATGATCGTTATGGTCAGCACCCCTGCAAGCAGGGACCAGCCCATCTTGAGCTTAATGACGAAGAATATGAAGCCGAAAAGGCCATACAGGATGGACGGTATCCCGGCAAGAGATTCAACGCCGAAGCGTATGATCTTGGTAAAAACAGATTCTTTTGTATATTCGGTGAGGAATATGGCGGTTCCCACGCCAAGGGGCGTGGCGAGGAGAATAGAAAGGAGAGCGAGCAATATTGTGCCGGCTATGGACGGGAAGATGCCGCCGAGCCTTCCCATGTCTTCAGGATAAGCAAAGATGAATTCGAAATTTACGTAGGGGAATCCTTTGAAGCAGATAATGGCAACGATGATGACCAGGATGCCTACGGTGAAGAAGGCCTGGAAATTCAAGCCGAGCTGTACGAATTTGTTGGTGAACCTTGGATTTATCCTCATGTCACATCTTTCTCTTGATCCCGAAATTGGCTACATAGTTGAGTATCATAATGATAACGAGCAGAACGACGCCGGTGGAAAAGAGCCCGAGCCGGTGATCCCCTGTTGCATATGCGAGCTCCAGGGCAATATTGCCCGTAAGGGTCCGCAGGGGATCGAGGATGCTCGTGGGTATCCTGAGGGCATTCCCGGCGATCATGATGACGGCCATTGTTTCCCCGATGGCCCTCCCCATGCCGAGTATAAAACTTGCGAGGATGCCCGATCTTGCCGCAGGGATAACGACCTTGTAGATCGTTTGCCATTTTGTCGCTCCCATTGCAAAGGAGCCTTCCCGGTATGTTTTCGGAACGCTCATCAGGGAATCGAAGGAGATGCTGATGATGGTGGGCAGGATCATGATCCCGAGGATAATGGAGGTGGCAAGGAGCGAGAACCCTGACCCCCCGATGTAGTTCCTTATAAGCGGCACGATGTAAATGACGCCGAGAAACCCGTATACTACAGACGGGATGCCGGCAAGGAGCTCGAGGGCCGGCTTGAGAAACATCTTCATCTTTTTGCCGGAATATTCCGAGAGGTATATGGCGCAGGAAAGACCCATGGGGGCGCCTATGACGAGAGCGCCGAACGTAACGAGAAAGGAAGATACGATCATTGGATATATGCCGAAGAAGCCTTTTGTCGGGGCCCACTTAGAGCCCACAATAATATTCTTCAAGCCGACCTTGTGGAAGAGGGGCAGCCCCTCAAAGAGGATGAAGATAAAGATGAGGAAGAGAAACAAAAGCGAAGAAAGGGCGAAGGCTACCAGCACCAGCTTTACGAATTGTTCTTTTTTGGCAGGATTTTTAGTCATAAAAACCGACCAGGCCCTCCTTTTTCAGGATATTCTGCCCGTCCTTTGAAAGTACAAAGTTGACAAATTTCCTGCCATCTGCGTCAAGCTCGCCGTTTGTCACATAGATGAACGGCCTCACGATCTTGTATCTGCCCGCTTTGATGCTTCTGATGCTGGGAATTACGCCGTTGATGGTCAATGGCCTTACCCTCTGGTCGGCCAGCCCGAGGGATATATATCCGATCGCATAGGGGTCGGTGGCGACCACTTCTTTTACCGATCCGTTTGAATCCTGGACCATGATGCCGTCGTCGATTTCGTTTCCTTTCATAACAAGCTCTTCAAAGGAGCCCCTCGTGCCGGAACCTTCCTCGCGCGTTACCGCGTCTATCTTCCTGTTGATCCATCCCAGCTGGTCCCAGTTCGTGATCTCGCCGCTGAATATTTTGCTTGCCTGCTGCAGCGTCAGGGCCTTCAGGGGATTTTTCGGGTTTACCACAATGGTAATGCCGTCGTAGCAGATTATGATCGTGTTGAGCATCTTCTCTTCTTCTTTTAGTTCCCTCGATGACATTCCTATGCTGACGGTGTTGTTAAGGCACGCCTGGATCCCCGCAGTGGACCCGCCTCCCTGAACGTCAATAACAAATTTGCGGTTGTCGATCATAAAATGTTCTGCGAGCTTTTCAGTAAAAGGCATTACCGATGTAGACCCTGCAATGGTAATTGTGTGCTTGTCCTTTTTTGTCCTGTCGGCTGGCTTGCCGCTGCAGGAGATTAACAGTGTTGCGATCGCAACAGCAATAATGCCAAATCTTCTGACCATTTTTTATTCCTCGGGGTCTTTCAGGTGCCGTATGATCTTCCCCTCTACCATAAATATTACCAGCTCGGCAATATTTACTGCGTGGTCAGCCATTCTTTCAAGATATTTTGATATAAAAAGGAGCCTTGTCGCCCTGGAGATCGTCCGCATGTCCTGCATCATATAGGTGAGCAGCTCCCGGAATATCTGATCGAGCAATTGGTCTACCTGCTCGTCGTCTCTGGTCACTTTAAGGGCAAGCTGCACATCTTCCCTTACAAAGGCGTCGAGGCTTTCCTTTACCATGAGCTGCACGATCTCGGCCATTTTCGGCAGGTCAATATAGGGTTTCAGCTGGGGCTCCTGGTTCAATTCCTGGACCCTTTCGCAGATGTTGACCGCCATGTCGCCTATCCGCTCTAAGTCGTAATTGATCTTAATGGCCGTTGTTATAAATCTGAGGTCTCTCGCGGCCGGCTGGCGGAGCGCCAGGAGCTTTAGGCAGAGCTCGTCCACCTCGATCTCGATGCTGTTGACAATATCGTCATTATCGATGACGCTCTTTGCACGGTCTGAATCTCTTTCGAGGAGCGACCTTATTGCGTTCTGAATGGCCTTTTCGACGAGGCCGCCTTCATAAAGGAGTTTTTCTTTTAATTCTTTTAATTCCAGATCAAAGGCCTTGTAAATGTGTCCTTCAAGCATACATCCTCCTTATAGCAGGTAAACAGAGTATAGTAATTTTTGCCGTTGATTACAATGAGATTTTGGATCAGCCAAATTTGCCGGTGAGGTACTCTTCAGTTCTTTTGTCTTTCGGGACAGTGAACATCTTTTCCGTGGGGCCGTATTCAATTAGCTCGCCGATATAAATGAAAGCGGTAAAATCTGAAACACGGGCAGCCTGGCCGATGTTGTGTGTTACGAGGAGCATTGTGACATTCTTTTTCAGCTCAACAAAGAGCTCCTCTATCTGAGAGGTAGATTTGGGATCAAGGGCAGACGTCGGCTCATCAAGAAGCAGTATTTCGGGGTTCATTGCAAGCGCCCGGGCTATGCAAAGCCTCTGCTGCTGCCCGCCTGAAAGAAAAGTGCCCTTCCTGTGGAGGAAATCCTTGACCTCATCCCAAAGGGCTGCGCTCCGAAGAGATTGTTCGACAATATTGTTGAAGTCTTCTCTTGAAAGTCCTATGCCATTCAGCTTATATCCGGCGATGACGTTATCGTAAATGCTCATCGTAGGGAAGGGATTTGGCTTTTGAAAGACCATGCCGACCTTTCTTCTAAGGACGATCGGCTCCATGGTGTAGATATCCTTTTCATTGAGAAACATCCTGCCCGCAACCTTTGTATCGGGGAGGAGTTCGTGCATACGGTTCACGCAGCGTATGAGCGTTGTCTTGCCGCACCCTGAGGGGCCCATAAGGGCCGCAACGACATTTTTCGGAACTGATAAATTGACGTCTTTCAAGACCTGGTGATCGCCGAAAAAGGCAGAAAAGGCATCTACCGTCAGAACTGGATTTTCCATTTGATCGAAACCCCTCTTGCAATAAGGTTAAAGGCCAATGTAAGTACCACAAGGACAAAGGATGCCCCCCATGCGAATGTGTGCCATTCAGGGTAGGGGCTCATGGCGTAGTAAAAGATCCGGTAAGGGAGCGAATCGACAGGCTTGAATATGTTCCAGTTCATGAACTGGTTCCCGAAGGCAGTGAAGAGAAGGGGGGCAGTTTCGCCGGTGATCCTTGCAACGCTGAGGAGAATGCCTGTAAGAATGCCGCTTAAGCCTGAAGGCAGGATAACTTTCAGGATCGTCTTGTAGTAGGGCACGCCGAGAGCCAATGACGCCTCCTTGAGATGATAAGGTATCAATTTGAGGGTCTCTTCGGTTGTTTTAATGATCACGGGCAGCATCATGATGCAAAGCGCAATGCCTCCGGAAAGGGCGGAAAATGTTCGAAGAGGCACAACGATCCAGGCGTATGCTATGATCCCGATCACGATAGACGGCGTTCCCTGAAGGACGACGACGCATAGCCTTACGAGGCTGCTCAGCCTGCCTTCTTTGTTTTCAGCAAGGTATATGCCGGCGGCTATTCCAAAGGGTACCGAAAGGACACAGGAAAGAACGATCAGCATGATCGTTCCCATGATGGCGTTAAAAACTCCGCCTCCTGCTTCTCCTATAGGGCGGGGAAGCTGGGTCAGAAAGTCCCAGTTGATAACGGAGATGCCGTTCTTTGTGATGTAATAGAGGATGAGCAAAAGCGGGAGCAGGGAAATAAATGCAAAGAGCATGACCATCCCTTTAAATATATGGTTTTTAATAAGTCTTGCACGCACATGATCTTTCATCATGTGACCTCTTTCGATGCCTCGACGCTGATCTTTTGAATGACATAATTGCCGAGAATATTTACAAGCGTTGTGACAAGGAAAAGCACCAGGGCGATATAGATAAGCGAAGAGGAAACGAGCCCCGTAGCCTCTGCGAACTCATTCGCTATGACGCTTGCCATGGTGTTTGCAGGGCTGAAGATGCTCGTGGGGAGAAAGCTGCTGTTGCCGATCAGCATGGTAACGGCCATTGTTTCGCCTATAGCCCTTCCCAGCGCAAGCAGTATTCCCGCGATGATGCCTGAACGGGCATAGGGGATGATGATATTTTTCAGGACCTCAAAACGTGTGGCCCCGAGCGAGTATGCCGCCTCCTTCAGATCGGAAGGCACGAGGGTGATGACTTCCCTGCCAATTG
>JAKQBZ010000228.1 GCA_029559435.1 Deltaproteobacteria bacterium
AGCTCGCTCTTCTTACCGAGGTGGAATATGCGCCACGATTCCAGTTCCTTGAGGTCGGCGATATGGCCGATCTCTTCCGTGGCCCTAGCCTTTATTTCCTCTAGTTTCTTAAGCATCGATTGCTATTATAGGCTACGTATAGGGAGGGGTCAAGGAGAGGGCCGCGTTAACGAATAGCCAGCGGTCCGGTCGTATGGCTCGCAGCTTGTCATACCGAGGGAGAAGCTCGATCGAAGGATATCGTCGAAATTCTTCGATCCGCTCAGAATAACAAATGCGAATTGGAGGTAAATCAGAGATATCTCCTGACGGTTCCTTCCGTATGGCGAAGGGATTGAGGACCCAATTTCAAAGTCCAGCGACGTATGGATGGCTTACAGGTGGCGGGTAATCGGCACCACAAGAATGGAGACAAAAGTAAAAGCACCCTATGAGCGAAGGGTGCTTCTCATGTCTTCGATATGTAGATTATCAGGCCTTCTTGGCGACGGCTACGATCTTGGAAAAGGCATTGGGGTCGCGCACCGCCATATCGGCGAGCACCTTGCGGTCCATCTCCACACCGGCCTTGTTGAGCCCGTCGATGAACTTGCTGTAGGAAAGGCCCTCCTGTCTGACGGCGGCGTTGATGCGTATGATCCACAGCTTGCGGAAGTCCCCCTTGCGTTTGCGCCGATGGGCATAGGAGTAATGAAGAGACTTCATCATCGCTTCATTGGCGACTTTGTAGCGCAGGTGTCTAGGTCCGCGCTGCCCTTTGGTCAGCTGCAATACCTTCTTATGGCGTTTGTGTGCAGCAACGTTGTTATTTGCCCTAGTCAATTGAATCCTCCTTAAGAATAGGGAAGAAGCCTCTTCACTTTTGCCTTGAACGACGGGTGCAGAGGGAGCTTCTCATCGTAAAGCATCTTTGCCCTTCGTGACTTATTCCTGCGCAGGTGGCTCTTGCCTCCCTTGACGCGCATTATCTTGCCGGTGCCGGTTATATGAAAGCGGCGCTTGGCTGGTTTATGAGTCTTTAGCTTCGGCATTCTTCGGCTCCTTATCTGTATCTGTAGCTTCGCTCTCAGGTTTTCGCTGCTTGCTGGGAGCGAGGATCATGATCATCCTTCTTCCGTCCATCGCGGGGGGCCTTTCTATCAGCACTTCCCCTTCAAGCTCCTTGGCTACTCTGTCAAGCAGCTCCCTGCCCAGATCCGGGTGCGTGATCTCGCGGCCACGGAAGATGATGGATACCTTGACCTTGTCGCCCTCTCCTATGAGTTTCTTTATCGTCCGCACCTTGAAGTCGATATCGTGATCCCCGATCTTGGGCCTGAACTGTACTTCACGGACGAGGATTGACTTCTGTTTCTTGCGCGCCTCGCGTTCCTTTTTCGTCTGCTCGTACTTGAATTTCCCGAAATCGATGAGGCGGCAAACCGGCGGTGAGGCCTGAGGGGCAACCTCCACTATGTCGTAACCTCTTTCGTTGGCGATATCACGGGCTTTAAAGAGCGGCATGGTACCTAGTTGCTCGCCTGTTTCGCTGATTAAACGCACCTCTTTGCCAACGATCTCTTGGTTGACACGATATTTCTTAATTATTCTTTTTTCCCCCTGCCGTTATTTTATATTATAGAATCGAAATATACAATTTATCCGCCAAAAAATCAAGCCGTCTTTTTAGCGATGGCG
>JAKQBZ010000229.1 GCA_029559435.1 Deltaproteobacteria bacterium
ACCGCGGCGTAATGGCGGTAAAGATATTCACCGGCCACCAGCACTGGTTCAGCGCTGCGCAGCCGCCCGGCCCGTACCAGGTCCTTACAACCTTCCTCAATGACAGCGAGGTCCAGGGCTTCCTGCAGATCAACCGCTACAAGGACATACTCTGGTTCAACAAGGACGCCTTCGAACTTCTCCTTGCATGGATGGCATTCACCGCAATGATATCTATCGCAAGCGATCCCGCCAGGACAGAAAATGAACGGGATGCCAGCCTCGGAGAATGCTTCACCGTCCTCTCCGGGCTTTACGAGGCATCAGAGAGATCCGGCTACCAGGTGGAAAATCTTTTGGAGATCGTCCGGCAGAACGACGCCCCCAGGCCCTGAGAAAATTTCGTTTTTGCCATCAGCTGTCAGCCATGAGCAAGATCTTACGCCTGACGACTCGCGCATTACGGCTCACGTGATCCTTCCTGGCCTTTCACCTTTCACTTTTTACCTTTTACGCTGATCTTCTTGTCCTTGCAGGGCATATTCTTGTGGACGAGGGACTTTCTTTTCTTGCAATAGAGCGCGGCGAAGGTCCTGCAGCTTCCTGCGCCGTCAACGGCAGTCTCCTTCGGCATCGACGCGTACGCGCACATGAGGTCGCAGAAATCCGGCAATGACTGCTTCGCCTTCTTTTTTTCTTTCATAGCATTTTCGTTCCACGCAGCATGTTGCAATACCCAATAACCAATGCTCGAATACCCAAACGGGAAACAATACCGGGAGGCTTTTGTTTGGTGATTGAATATTGGGTATTGGTGATTAATTGGAGCTTGGTTATTGGTGATTGGTTATTGACGGTACGGTCCTTTATCATATTTCCAGCCACGAATCTGAATAGAGCGTCTGGCCAAGGAGTACCTTTGCGGTCTTGACATATTTTGTCTCTTCTTCCGATAGCGCTGACGCATCAACGGGCTCTCCGTCCATGACCCTGTGTACAAGGTCTTCCAGCTCAGGCCTTTCACCTTTCGCTATGGCTTTCAGCTCACTGTCGAAGGCGTCGACGATCGCCGAATACATGCCGTACCGCTTTATCATGATCAGGTATGTCCTGTTCATGATCCCGCGCAGATGGCCCGGCATCCCGTTCGAGACGTTCGACAGCCCGCAGGTTGACCTGCAGTTCGGCGCGAGGTCGGGGAGCATCATAACGAATTCGGTGCACCCCTGGATCTGCGCTTGCTGTGAATTAACGGGCAGGACAATCGGGTCAAGCCATATGTCTTCTTCAAGGATCCCGTGCCCCGCTGCTTCAGCGATGATCTCCGCAGCGAACAGCCCCCGCTCGTTTGCGTCTCTCGGGATGCCCTCCGCGCCAAGCGTAAGGCCTATGAAGGAAGCGCTGTATCTTTTTGTAAGGGGCATAAGGCCTGCCATCCTCTCCGGCCTTGCAGAAATAGAGTTTATAAGGGCCTTTCCTTTGCATGCCCGTAAGCCTGCCTCCATAGCCTCTATATTCGTTGTATCAAGGGACAGGGGGATATCCGATACTTCCTGGATGGTCTTGACGATCCATTCCATGAATTCCGGGCCGGCCTTGCGTGCAGGGCCGATATTAACATCTATCATATCCATCCCTGCCTTTGCCTCTGCCTCTGCCATTTTCCGGACAGGGCCCGGGTCCCTCGCAAGAAAGGCATCGCCAAGCTTCTTTGACATGATATTCAGATTCTCGCCAATCAGCAGCATGGGCCTCTCCGGTCAATCATTATATCTGCCTGACCTTGCTATTTCAGCATCCTCAGATAAGCAGGGAGGTGCGCTGCCTCACGGGGGCCAACAAGGACCTCCCAGCCCGGCAGTTCTTCCTCGAGGTCCCCAAGGATGGCAGCAGCGTATCCAGGGATGATGACCTTCTTGTGCTGTACTTTTTCGATGATCCCGCACTTTTTCATAAAAGCGCCCACGAGGTCGCCGACGAATTTTCCCGCCGCCCAGGCAGTCATTACCGAAAGCCCCTCAGTGTCCATTACGCAAAGCCAGCTTGGCGTTCTTGAATTCTCTATCTCGCCGCTGACGATAAAGTAGGTAAGGGAAAAATTGCAGGTGACAAGGACCGGCGAATTCTCATCGGGGTTGTTGATGGGGTAGATGCCCTCCTTCGTCGTCATGGGCCTCTGCGGGTCGGTATAGATGTTCAGCCTCTGCAAAAGGAGCGGGAAGAGCGTCTCGCCCTCGAAGTCGCTCATCACGATGATGCCCGCGTACTTCGCCACAAAGGATGATGCGATAAGGGCCTCTTTCATCGGGTTATCGGTCATCTCGCAGGGAAAGGTGATGGTCGGGAAGCCAAGCGCCTTGTATTTATTGATGAGGGCGGCCCGCCTTATGGATATCTGGTCATAGAGGCTGTCCCTGACGGAACGCCGGCCGGTATCGAGGACGAGGTCTTTGAGGCCCATGCCTGTGAGCTTGCCGGAAAGTGCTGCGGCGCCTTCAATATCCTCCCCTTTTACTGCGAGAGGCGCCCCGTACTCCTTCGCCATGTTGCCGAACTCTTCATAGTTCTCCTGCGTGGCCGCATACATGAGCGGCTTCTTTTCTTTCGCGATCTCGAGCGCCTCTTTCATGAGGGCTCCGTCATAGGTCATGAGGACAATGCTGTAAGGCATGCCGCATGCCTTTTTCACAAGATTCAGAAACTTTTCCCTGTTCCCTGTCTCTTTCAAGGCAACAAGCTCGGGGCGAAGGATCAGGCCAACGCGCTCATACTGGTACAGGGACAGTTTGGCGAACCTCCTGTCTGCCTCTGCGTCATCCATGGCGTCGGTGATGAGTATCGCAAGGCCGGGCTTGTTGAAAAAGGTCTTTTCATGGCGGAACATGACCGTCTCCCCGCCGATCCTGACCTCGTAATCCCCGGTCCCTATCCCCAGCTGCCTGATCGGCGGCGCGCTCGCATCGGACAGCTCTGCCCGCGCATCAGGCGACACATGGGGGCACGCGTCAAGCTCTGCCTTCCCTGAGGCAAGGGCCATTGCGAATGCCAGGCACGTCGGGAATTTGCACTCCCCGCAGTTCGTTTTCGGAAGCAGCTTGAATATCTGTATCCCTGTCAATGCCATAAGAACTCCTTTTTTTTATAGGTCCAATAGGCCCTATACGACTTATAAGACCTATTTTCTGCTCTCAGCTATCAGCTCTCAGCTATCAGCAACTACCTTTTTCCTCGCCGCTCGATGCTCGATACTGGTTTGAACCAGCATCCAGTAACCAGCGACCAGCATCGAGCCGTGCGCTATATCAGCGGTTCCATCGTGAGGCAGGGGTGCCCTTTCTGCGTTATATACTCGATCACCTCTTCCTCGGTCTTCGCCACCGTCTCATCGGCTATCATGTCGGGAAAATCAGGGATGCCGAGCTCTTCGCTCCTCTTCCTGAGGCGCTCCATGACCTCTTCCTTAAGCCTTTTCGGCATCCATGCTATCCTCAGCAGGCCGCCGTCGCCCTTCAGGAACTTCTTCTGGGTAATGTTGTATTTGCTGTGGCCAAGGAAGCCCGGGGTCTGCGCGCCGCCCCCGACAGAGCCTGCCAGTGTCGTAAATTTCATGCCGCAGGGCGTCATATCGCTAAAGTCCCTGTCGACGGTCATGATCCCGTTGCACATGGGGAGGATCGCCGCTATGCACTCGCAGCAGCCGCACGTCGTCATAGGGTCCACCATGAGGCTGTAAAGGCTCACGCCCTCTATCTTCTGCCTCGATGCCTTTCTGACATAATCGTTGCACCCGGCGAACTGCCCGTAGCGCTCGTCGGTGCACTCGCCTTTCTGTATGGGCTGGTTCGGGCCTTCAGGGTTGATCTCATATGCGGCCCGGCAGTCCAGCCAGTTGTACGCGCCGCAAAGGCCGGTCCTCTCGGGGCTTATGACACAGACGTGGTTCGGCGCAAAGGACTGGCATAGGATGCATGAGTAGAAGGTCTCGATGCTTTCATCGGTCATGCCCTCTATGCGCGCATCCCTGTGGTCATAGGAGGCGCGGGCCTTTTCAAGGACCTCCCTGACCTGTTCTTCCACGGTGTATATCTTTATCTGTACCTTATCAAAAATAGCGCCGAAATCCTGGTGGTATTTCGCGTGGATGATCTTCCCTATGTGCTCGAGCCTGAACCCTTTCTCTACGGCCTGCTTCGAGATCCGTATCCATGCAATATCCCTCTGCCCGATATGCATGATCCCCTGGGCCTGGTTGATCAGGTGATGGTTCTGCCTTTCCAGGATAGGCTCGAAGTCCTCCTGGAAATTCCTTCCTGCCACCTCTGCGACCATGGCAAAGTGGAGCCTCATCCCCGGCTGCACATCGCCCACGTCAGGGCCGACCACCTCCACTCTTCCGTCTTCCACCTCTTCCATCCTTCTCGTCGTCGTCCACTCCACGGCAACGGTCCTTCCGCCTCCCATCTCAAGGTATATGTCTTCTCCACGGACGCGCTCGCCTTCGAAGGCCGGCCCGTAGGATACGGGAATAGGCACGCTTGCCACCTGCACCCTTAGCCCCCTGACCTCAACGGCCTTCTGCACTATCTGTTCGTGGGGGATATTGGAGACGACGTGCTCATAGGTGCATATGCCGGTGGGCAGCACCTCCGGGATCGGCGTGTCTGCAATGGTGGGGAATCCCCAGTTGATCGCCCCGGCTGCGTTGGCGTACCATTCGTCGGTGACATCCCCGAGGGCAAGCACAAAGGCATAGGTCCTGTCCTTGTTGTAGATAAGGTTTCTCCTGTAGTCGCCCGGCTTGATGCCCCCAAAGGCCATGGCAACGCGGCACGCGAAGCCTATGGCAAAGACCGCCTGGTAAATGTCGGGCCCGAAGGAAACGAGCCTGGTGGGCCAGCCGATCTGGATGCCTGCCTCGACAAGCTGCTGAGAGAACCTTTTCCCTCCGTTCTCGGCGCACATAAATACATAGAGGTTCTTTTCCTGAAGCTCAAGGGCGATCCTCGCCGCTGTCTGCGAATCCGGCGCGGCACCGACAATGGCCGCGAATCCGGGCGCAGTTCCGTCAACAAACTCAACCCCTCTTTTCCTGAATATGACGTCGTTCGCCGCACCGAGCCATATCGTCTCATCGGTCGGATCTTCGCTGTTTGCCGCATAGGCATGAGGCTCTTCGAGGCAGCGGACCGCTTCGATGATCTCTTCTGCAAAAAAGGTTGCCATGCCGGCATCCAGCGCCGGTGCGAGGTATGGAAGGGGAACATTTTCACGGACAGGGGCGGGTATCAGCTTTTTACACAGGTCAAGGACGCTGCGCATATCTTCTATCCTTGAAACGCCGATGCCGGTCATTGCGTAGATGATCGGGAGGTAATAGGCTGTATTGGGAAAACCTACCTCCTGTTTGGGGCCGAACTTCTCAAGCGCCTGGCTGTACTTCTCTTCAGCCTTGCTGAATATCTTATGTGCGCCCCTGATGGCTGCAGATGCTATGATCTTCGACATCCCCTCCTCCTTAGTCCAGCGCCCTTCTCATCGCCATATCAAAGAGCACCCGGTCTCTTGCCTTGTCTATGCCGAGCGCCTTTCGCTTTTTGTCGATGTGCCGGATCATCAACTGCGCAGCTTCTACGGGATCAGGCTCAAAGGCCCACATGCCCTTGTAAAGCTCCTCGTACTCTTCGAAGAGGTGGCGGGTGACCTTTTCGCTTCCCGCGGTGGGCCAGGTAGTCCCGAAGACGGTATAAACACCGGAAGCAACAAAATACTGGCCTATTGAAATGGCCTTCTCGCTCATCCATTCCGGCGCCGCGCCTGCCGCCGGAAGGTCGCTTAAGTCATCGCCGAGGCCGCCTTCTTTTACCATCGCCGCTGCTGCTACGAGTATCCTCGAGTTATCGACACAGGATCCGAGGTGGAGCACGGGCGGTATCCCCACCGCCTCGCAGACCTCTGCGAGCCCTGAGCCGCCATAGCGCTTCGCCGCCTCCGGCGTGAGGAGCCCTTCCTTGCCGCATGCCATGGCTGCGCAGCCCGTCGTAAGAACAATGACATCATTTTTGATAAGCTCTTTTATCATCGCGATATGCCCTGAGTCGTGCGGGGTCCTGACATTATTGCAGCCGACGACGCCCGCCACGCCCCGTATGCGCCCGTTCATGATATTGTCGTTCAAAGGCCTGTAGCTTGCCCTGAACAGGCCTCCAAGGAGGTAGTTGATCGTTTCGTGGCTGAAGCCGACCACCATATCCTGTCTCGCGTCCGGTATATAGACCGCATGCCTCCTGTTGGGATAATTCTCTATTGCCATCTTCAGTATCTTCTTCGCCGTATCAAGGCCGTGCTCGGGGTGGAATTCAATATGCGTCGCGCCCTCGATCATCGCCCTGTCCGACGTCGTGATAAGCCGCGTATGAAAGCATTCCGCCACGCTCTGGAGGCCCTGCATCTCGCACTGGACGTCAACGGTCATCAGCTCCACGGCCCCTGTTACAAGCGCCAGCTCCTGCTGGAGAAAATTTCCCGCACAGGGGATCCCGTGCCTCATCAGTATCTCGTTCGCAGAGCAGCACATCCCGGCGAGGTTTATCCCCTTTGCGCCCGCTTTCTCTGTCAGCCTCCTGATCTCCGGGTCTCTGCCCGCAGCGACAAGGAGTTCCGGAAGAAGCGGTTCATGCCCGTGCACTACAACGTTCACGTGGTCTTCCTTGAGGACGCCCAGATTGATGCTCCCCAGGACGGGCACGGGCGTGCCGAACATGATGTCCTGCAGGTCAGTGGAGATCATCGAGCCTCCCCACCCGTCCGCGAGCGCCGCCCTCGACGCCTGCTGAAGGAGGTGCCTGTAATCCTGATCGACGCCCATGTGGGTGCGGTGCATAATCTCAACGATTTCCCTGTCGATGCCTCGCGGGGCTACGCCGAGCTTCCTCCATAATTCCTGCCTTTTCAGCGGCGCCTTTCCGGTATATATAAGCTCTCCTTCCTGCTTTCCAAACTCATTGAGGGCCTTTTCGCCAAGCTCCCTGGCGATGTCGCCGATCTCCCGCCCTTCAACGTCGATGCCGAAATCGAGGGCCACGGCGAGCAGCTTTATCTCGTCTTTGATCGTAAAGCCCTGCGCCTCTCCCCTGGCTGTCTTGATAAACGTCTGCACCACCTCGCGTGCGTGATCGGAGTGCGCCGCCGCGCCTGCCGCTACCTTCCTGGCAAAATTCCTTGCCACGATCGTTTCGATCGTCGCGCCGCAGACGCCGACCCTCACCTTGTCCTCGCCTTTCTTAGGCCGGGGCAGCCGGCACGGCCCCATGGCGCAGATCTTACAGCAGCTCTCCTCAACGCCGATAGGGCACGGCTTTAATCCATCCGCCCGCGAGAACACAGTGCC
>JAKQBZ010000240.1 GCA_029559435.1 Deltaproteobacteria bacterium
GTCGGCAGGATCCCTCCTCGCCATCATATTTCCTTTGCCTGTATAGGAACCGCAGTAGATCCAGCACCCGGAGGCCGTAGAGCCATCGTCCTGAAGCTGCGCAAATGTCGGCACTTGATCCCCTGCCTTGAACTCGACCGTTCTGTCTTTATCCTTCAGGGTTGCGCTGCGGGTAAAATAACCGTTGATCTCCTTTGCTACGAGGTGGACATCGGGCTCATGGCCGTGGCCGTAGTTCCAGGACAGCTTTACGACCAGAGCCGGGAAGATACCCCCGGCCTTCCTGTAAAGCGCCTTAAGCCTTTTATGGAACTGGTCTATGATCCACAGGTCGCTTTTTGCGGCCCCGGGCGGCTCTACCGCCGTATAACGCCACTGGACCCACCTTCCGGAGTTGCTGATGCTCCCCTCCTTTTCCATGGATGCCGCTGCGGGAAGCATGAAAACCTCGGTCGCTATGCCCCCCGGGTTCGCTCCCGGACGCTTCCAGAAGATAGAGGTCTCGGTCTCCCAGAGGTCCGCCGTGACGAGCCATTTCAACCTCCCGAGGCCTTCCCGTACGCTGCCGGAGTTCGGCCCTCCCACGGCCGGGTTCATTCCCATGCAAACCAGCCCCTCCATCTTTCCCTGAACGATCTTGCGAATGATCTCATTGTACGAATGGTTGCCGCTCCGCCGCGGAAGGTAGTCGAAACAGTAGCCGTTCGCATCGGTCGCGTGCCCTCCCCACCAGGCCTTGAGGAGGCTTACCATATATTTGCCGCCGTTCTGCCACCAGTTCGCGCTCTTTGGCTCGTTCGATCTCGGGAAATACCGCGCGATCGCCGATGCAAGCGTTTCGTCCTTGTATTCGGGGGCCGGGAGATAGCCGGGCAGCACGTGGAAGAGGAGCCCGTAATCGGTCGACCCCTGGACATTCGATTCGCCGCGCAACGCATTCACGCCTCCCCCGGCGATGCCCATGTTGCCGAGGAGCATCTGGAGCATGGCTATGGCCCTGACATTCTGGACGCCGTGCGTTGACTGCGTAATGCCCATGGCATAGAGTATCGTGCCTGCGCGGCCGGGCCGCCCGGTTGAGCAGAACGTCTCTGCCGTTTTGGAAAAATCATCCTGGTCAGTACCGGTGATCTTGCATACCGTATGGATGTCGTAGCGCGAGTAATGCCTTTTTAAAAGCTGGAAGACGCACCGCGGATCTTTCATGGCAGGGTCCCGAAGCGCCTTCCCTGCCCCATCAACGGCATAGGTCCACGCCTTCGTATCGTAGGACCTCTCCTTTTCCTTCCAGTGGTCGAACATCCCTTCCCTGAAGTCAAAGCCCTCGCTGACAATAAAAGAGGCATTTGTATAATCCCGGACATACTCTGTGTGTATGAGGTTCTTCTGCAGCGCATAATTGATGAGGCCCCCCAGGAACGCGATGTCCGTCCCCGGCCTCAGGCGGGCGTAAATGTCCGCCTTGGAAGCGGTCCTTGTGTAGCGGGGGTCTATGGTGATAAGCTTTGCGCCTTTTTCTATTGCCGCTTCTATCCATTTAAAAGAGATGGGGTGATTCTCTGCAGGGTTGCAGCCTATGGTCATGATGCAATCACTATTTTTCAGGTCGATCCAGTGATTCGTCATGGCACCCCTTCCGAAAGAGGCCGCCAGACCGGCGACTGTGGAAGAGTGTCAGAGGCGCGCCTGATGCTCCACAAAGACCAGCCCTATGGAGCGGGCAAACTTGCTCAGGAGGTAGCATTCCTCGTTGTCGAGCCCGGCGCCGCCGAGGATAGCCATTCCATCTGTCCGGTTCACCGTATACTGCTTACCGCTCTTTGTATCGATCTCCTTCGTTTTGAAGGTCCTGTCCCTCGTTTCTTTCATCAGGCCCGCGATGCGGTCGAGGGCCCAGTCCCACGGCTTCTCCTCCCAGCGATCGGAGCCTGGCGCCCGGTACATGACCTTCTGCAGGCGCCGCTCGTTATTCGCAACCTGGAACAGCGCCTCCCCCTTTGAGCATAGCGAGCCCTTGTTGATGGGGCTCGAATCGTCTCCTTCAATATTGACCACTTTCCCGTCTTTGACGTGCACGATCATCCCGCACCCAACGGCGCAGAAAGGGCAGACCGTTGTCGTTGCCTTAAGGCCCTTGATGCGAAGCCCGGGTGCTTCTATCGTTCTTGCGGATGCCGACTTCCCGGATATCGCCATCCCCGCAGCCGCTGCTCCACCTCCAAAGAGAAACTTTCTCCTTGTCATACCCATGATATACCCCTCCTTTTTCTTCTTCCCATAGCGTTGCCAGACAACTCCCACATTGCCCGTAAAAACAACGGCAACCCCTAATATCCTTGGATTGTTAATGCTTTCTAAAGATAGCGCTGATCAACCTGCCCCTTTTTCAGCCCTCGCTGCGCAACATCTTTCCAGGGCGCAAGCCAGGGCTTAAGCAATATTCCAGGGCCATATCCTGCCCTGAAGCATCGCCTCCCCCTGATACTACGAACGGCAAGTGGATATTTATTGAAGATGAATACCGATCGCTTAAAATGCCAGCTATTTAAAGCATCATACTAAAAAAACAAAAATATGTAAATATTTTTTATCTGGTGCCCGGGACGGGAATCGAACCCGTACAGCCGCGAGGACCGAGGGATTTTAAGTCCCTTGCGTCTACCTATTCCGCCACCCAGGCACCTCTTTTATATAATCGGAAAACCTCCCGATGTCAACAGACAATTAAAACCTCGTGAGGCGTGAGGCGTAAGTCGTGAGGGGAAAAACCTGGATGCTCGATGCTGGTTCAAACCAGTGACGAGCAACGAGAGACAAGGTTTCTATCACCTTTTACATGGTTCATCCAATTACGAATTACGATTCATGAATTACGATTTTCCCGCCTCACGCCTGACGCCTCACGGGTTTTACGTTGCCTTTTACCTTTCACTTTTTTTATCCATGACATGCTGCTGTCAGTCGGGTAAGATATACTCACGTTATGGACACCCCCCAGATCATTACCGTCCGGTCGTCGGCGGGCGCGGGGAAGACTTACAACCTCGCACAGCGCTACCTGAGGCTTCTTGTCATGGACCAGGCGGCGGGCCGCGGCCCGAAGAACCATATCCCGAATATCGTTGCCCTGACCTTTACCAATAAGGCTGCCGCGGAGATGCGGGGGCGCATCATCGACTGGATGAAAAGGATCATCCTGGATATCCCCCTTAAAGGCTCTGCAAGAACGCCGCTGGAGGAAATAACCCAGAGTGCCGGAAGCCCTCAGCCTTCAGCTCTCAGCTCTCAGCAAAGAGCGGGGATACGGGAGTCCATCGAGGCGGATTTCGAGGACATATTGAGGCATTTTTATGACTTCAATGTGGGCACCATCGACAGCTTTGTCAACCTTATCCTTAAGGCATCGGCATTTAAGCTGAACCTGCCGCCCGATTTCGATATCAGCACCGACTCGATGCCCCTTATCGACCTTGTTGTCCAGGAATGCCTTCAATCCCTCTCGGACAACGCAGGTGCCAGGCAGGTCTTCGACAGGTTCATAGAAAGCTACATCGACATGGAAGGCGAGAACGTCAGCTGGACGGCGAGGGGCTTTTTCAGGGATACGATCGGCGACCTCTGGAGGGAAGAATCAAAAGAGAACAAGGAATTCCTCTACCGCGACACAGGGAAGGTGCTCGGCGATATAGGGAAAAGGATCGGCGAGGCCGCGTCATTGCTGGAAAGGTCCCTTGGCGAAGACCCTCACATCAGGCTCAGGGCGGATTTCCGGAATGCCCTTTCGCGCCCCGTTGACCTGAAAAAAAATACCGTAAGCGAGAGCAAGTGCTTTGCGAGGCAATCCCTCGGCGAATCCCTCCTGAAGGGGAGCAAAACCCCCGACGATAAACAGGAGCAGCTGTGGCAGGACGTCCTCCTCGGGCGGCGCCTCTTTGTTGAAACCCTGTCGGAAGGAAAATACGCGCCCTATGTCGAGGCCTACGGGCTTTTTAAAAGGATGCTTCTGAGGGAGGTAACGTTCAGGAAGCGCGTCATCCTCATCGAGCAGCTCAACAAACTCCTCCAGGGCGTCGTCAGGGAAAAGGGGTTCGTGCCGGAGATATATTACGCGCTGGCCGAACGATATTCGCACTTCCTCGTCGATGAGTTCCAGGATACGAACCAGCTCCAGTGGAAGAATGTAGAGTCCCTTGCCGAAGAAGCGCTTGGAAGGGGAGGCACGCTCTTTCTCGTGGGCGACAAAAAACAGGCGATCTACCGGTGGCGCGGGGGGAATGCCGAGCTGATCGACGAAGTTGCCTCGCGCTATCGGACATACCACGTTCAGGAGCTGTCCCTCCATAACAATTACCGGAGCGGCGGGCATATCGTTGCCTTTAACAACGCGCTTTTCAGCAAAGAGAACCTCCGGCGCCTCATCGATATGGCCGCCGACGGCCATCCGGAAGGATCGAAAGAGAGGGTCCTGGAAACATACCGCAGCTCCGGCCAGGCTCTCGTCGGCGCGGCCCGCGGCGCCGGATACGTAAGGATCGAAAAGATCGTCGGCCTCGACGATGAAGGAGAGGAAAAGGACAGCCTTCTGAAGGATGAAAGAGACCGGCTCATCGGGGAGAAGCTCGTCCGGCTGATGAGCGCCATCAGGGACAGGGGCTCTTTCCGCTACAGAGACGTGGCAATACTGGTGCGCCGCAGAAAAGAGGCAGAGCTGGTCGTCAGGACGCTTCTCGAAACCGGGATACCTGTTGAGTCGGAATTTACCGTGAACATAAAGAACAACAGCCTTGTCAAAGAGCTCCTCAGCCTTTTGAGGTTTTTCAGCGCACCTGACGACGACCTTTCTTTTGCCGAATTTATCACCGGCAGGATATTCCGCGACAAGGCCGGCATGTCCAAGGATGCAGTCTTTGAATGGCTTACAGGAGCCAGGGCGCGCGGTAAGGGCAGCCGCCTCTACAAGGCCTTCCAGACAGACCACGGCGGCATCTGGGAAGAATATTTTGAGCACTTCTTCAAAAGGACAGGGTATCTGCCGCTCTACGACCTCTTCGCCCTTATCGTTAAAAAGTGGGAGGTGTTCAGGCATTTCAAGGAAGATGTGCCCTACATCCTCCACCTCTTCGAGCTTATCAAAACGCAGGAGGGCTCAGGCCGGAGCAGCCTCTCCGATTTTCTGGAGCTGTGCACCAGGGCGTCGGACTCCTCCTACGATGAAACAGCAGAGGCCGAAAAGCAATTTCTGCTGAACACGACCGAAGGCGCCAACGCCGTTAAGGTCCTTACGGTCCACAAGGCAAAAGGCCTCCAATTCCCCGTTGTCATCCTCCCCTTTCTCAAGCTCACCACATTCGGGGCCTCCGACAGCAGGGACAAGAACAAGATCATCGTCAGCGGGGAAGAAGACCTGAGGCTTTTTTACATCAGGAAAAATTACCGGCAGATCTCCGGCGCCCTTGAGAGCATCTACAGGCAAAGGGAGGCGGAGTTCCTCCTCGACGAGCTCAACAACGCCTACGTCGCCTGCACCAGGGCGGAAAAAGAGCTCTATATCTTCCTGGCTGATTCCGCCAGGCAAAAGAACTTCCTCATCGATTATATCTTTGCCATGGAAGACCTCAAGGGGTACGCGCAGGACGCCGCCATTGAGATCGGCAGGCAGGCTGATGCGCCCGGCAGACCGGCCGCAGAGGATGATTCCTGGGCTGCGCCAAAAGAGCTTTTCCTCGACGATATGGATGACAGGGCCCGGTGGGCTGAGATGCTGGGGAAGAAGTTCATCCGGCCGGAGACGGTGTCGAGGCGGAGCATCGCGGCCAGGAGCAAGGGCGACCTTATTCATTACATCCTCTCGCTGATCCACGTGCTCCCCCCCGATCCTTCCTCCTGTCTTCGGGAATCCGTACAGGCAGGGATCGCGAAGCTGAACGCACCGTTCAATGAGGGCGAGGTCGGGGAGGTGGTCGCGCAGCTGTTTCGCAGCCCCCGCATCCTGCCATTCTTCCAGCCCGGAAAAGACGCCCTTGTGTTCACGGAAAAAGAGATAATCGACAGCGGGGGCGTGGCGTTCAAGGTGGACCGGCTCATCGTCTACCCCTCCTCTCTCGATATCATCGATTTCAAGACCGGCGAGACGCGGTCGGGCGAGCACGTTGAGCAGATCAACAACTACGGCGGGCTCCTTAAGCGCATGTACCCGGATAAAGAGGTCAACAAATACCTCGTCTATATTGACGACGGAAGCGTGGTCAAGGTCTGAAAATGAAAAAGGTCTACTCGATCCCGTTCGGTGTGGATTTTCTCAAAGAGCTCAGCGGGTTTATCCTTAGCGACTGCCATCGATTGCCTGATACGGCTATCGTCTTCGCAGGGAAAAGGCCTTCGCTCTATATGAAGCAGGCGCTGAGCGAAAAGATGGCCACACCGGCATATTCGCCCGGATTTTTCTCCATAGAAGAGTTCATCGACCATATAGCAAGGAAAAGGTTCCAGGGCTTTAAAGACCTTGCATACCCCGATGCCCTATGGCTCCTTTACCAATCTGTACGGTCCCTGCCGCGGTCCGCCGGCAACCCTTTTCAGCAAAAGACCTTCGGCGATTTCTTTTACTGGGGGAAACACCTCCTGGATTTCATCGACCAGCTCGACTCGGAGGACATCGCCAACGACAGGCTCAGGTCCCTCGAAGAAAATGCCGAAATAGGATACGACGTACCGGCAAGCATCAACAATCTCCTCACCCATATAAGCATCCTCCGCGACTCATTCCATGGACTGCTCGATGAAAAAATGTCTTTTACCCGCGGCTATAAATACCTCGCCGCCTCGCGCGCCATCGGCGAGATAGAGGTCGACGAGTTTGAAAAGATATATTTTGCAGGTCTTTTCGGATTGCTGGGCACCGAAAAGCTTATCCTGAGGGACCTGTGGAATAAGGGGAAAGCGGTGATCATCTTTGAAGGCGCGCCGTCCGATTGGCCTGTCCTTAAAGGCTTTGTCTCCTACCTCGGGGCCGGCGTTGAATACATTGCGCAGGGAACCGCCCGGCCTCCGGCCGTAACCATCCACTCCGGCTTCGACACGCACTCAGAGATCCTCAAGGCCCATTCGATCCTGAAAGACAACCCCGGGCAGAAGACGGCCGTCATCCTGCCGTTGTCCGACGCCCTTTTCCCCCTTCTCACCTTTGCCGCAGACAGGATCAGCGCCCCCTGCAACATCGCCATCGGGTATCCGCTTGAGCGCACGCCGGTCTTCGATCTCATCACCCACATCATCCGCTCGCAGACATCGCGGCAGGGAAGCGGCATGTACCAGGCCGCAGAATACCTCAGGGTCATCCTCCACCCCTTTGTCAAAAATATTGACGCCGACAGGGGGACGTGGCAGGCGATGCTTGACATCTCAAGGCTCTTCACCGGCGAGATCAGGGATAGCGCGCTGGCAAACAGGCCCTTTATCATGCCCGATGAGGTGGAGAGGGGGATAGAAACCGTTAGGCGTGAGGCGTTAGGCGTTAGGCGTAAGGAGCAAGGAGCGAGGGAGGAGCAAGAAGCGAGGCGGGAGGCGGAAGGCGTGAGGCGTGAGGCAGAATCTGTTCAACGTTCAACGTTCAAGGTTCAAGGTTCAGAAACCAAGACCAAGAATAATGACAATGTTCCGTATGAAATAGTGCGGGAGATACATGACGTCTTTTTCAGGAATTTTGAAGGCGCGGCGACGATCTACGAATATGCGGAAAGATTGGAGGAGGCCCTCGAATACGTGCTGGAGCATACGCCTGTCCGCTCCTATATCCTCTCCGGAGAGATCTTCAGGTCAACGCTCAAGGCGCTGGAGGACATGAAGGGCCTTTCTTTCAGCAAGGCAGCGTTCTGCGACAGCAGGGAAGAGAACAGGCGGCTGATCTGCGACTTCGTCCTCCGCCTTCTCGAGTCGGTGCGCCTGCCCTTCGAAACAAAACCCATAGAGTCTCTCGAGATCATCGGCGTCCTCGAATCACGGAACATATCATTCGATACAACTATTATAATGGATGTGAACGAAGGCGTCCTGCCGCAGCAAAAAAGGGTGAGCCCGCTGATCCCGTCAGGCGTTCATGAGATCCTCGGGATCCCTTCCCCGCGGCAAAGCGAAGAGATATACCGCTACTATTTCGAGCGCCTTGTCCGGTCATCGAAGAACGTCCACATCCTCTACGTCGATGCCGAGGACAGGCCCCGGAGCAGGTATGTCGAGAAGATCCTATGGGATGCGGAAAAGGCTCAAAGGGCCCTCGACGTCATGCCCATCGACCGCTCTGTTTACCCGATCAGCCTCAGGCCCGGCACAGCAGCCCCTGCCATAGAAAAAACTCCCTTCATTATGGAATTGCTCCGATCGAAGGCCTTTTCGCCTTCGTCGATCGACCATTATATATCCTGCCCCGTCTTTTTCTATTACAGGGACATCCTCTCCTTCGAAGAGAAAAAGGGGATCAGCGATGATGTGGAGGCAGCGGACAGGGGTACCATCATACACCGCATTCTCCAGGAGACATTCGAAGGCTTCCTCAACAGGGAAATATCAAAACCCATGCACGGCGAGATCATGGCGAGGCTGGGCAGGGCCATCGACAGGCATCTGCAGGGTTCGGGCAACAGCGGCGACTATTATCTGTTCAGAAAGCTGGCGTCTTTCAAGCTGCAATCGTTCCTGCAAAAAAACCTGAACAATGCCCCTGACCCCTTTATTATTGTCCATCTGGAGCAAAGGTTCGGACGCACGTTAAATACCGGCGGCACGGATATCAATCTCATCGGCACGATCGACCGGGTAGACCTCGACCCCGGCACGGGGCAGTACATGATCGTCGACTACAAAACCGGCGGCGCGGCGCAGTACTCTAAAAGCCTGCCCCGGCGCATATCCGTCGCCTCGATGAGCGACATTCACCGCCACATCTCCTCTTTTCAACTTCCTCTCTACATCTACCTCTTCAGCGGGCAGCAGAACATACCTGCCGGCGCAGTGAACGCAAAGCTGGCGCTTCTCAGGAACAATACGGAGGAGCACTTTTTCAAGGGCGCCTCGCAGGAGGAAAAGGAGGGGCTCTACGAAATATACCTGGAAGGCGCAAAGACAGCCCTCGCTGACATCTTCGATCCCGCCAGGCCCTTTACGCCTTTCGACGACAAGGAATGCGGGGAATGCGCGTTCAACCACCTGTGCCACATTTAAAACCAGCAGTCAGCAATCAGCATACAGCTGTCAGCAAAACAAAAGGTTTTAAGCTGATGGCTGATGGCTGATGGCTGGTTGTCCATTGAAGTACCATCCGCGATATGTTATAAAACATCATGTTCGTTGATTCTCATTGCCATCTCGAGATGGAGTCCTTTGCAAAAGACAGGGACCAGGTCATCAGAAAAAGCATCGATGAGGGGCTGAAATATATACTCACCGTCGGCACAGAAGAGCGTTATTTTGCGAAGGTCGTGGAGATCGTCAACGATAACCCCATCGTATACGGCGCAATCGGGATACACCCTCACAACAGCACGGACTTCAACGGGAATACCGCTGCAACGATCAGGTCCTGCCTGAAACAGAAAAAGATCGTGGGCTACGGCGAGATAGGCCTCGACTTCTTTAAGAATTATTCTCCGAAAGACGTGCAGATGAAGGCATTCCGGGAGCAGCTCGCCCTGGCGGCAGACGAAGGCCTGCCGGTCATAATCCACTCACGGAACGCCCTGACAGAAACCCTGCAGATCCTCGGAGAGGCATACCGGAACATGCATGGCGGCGTGGTCCATTGCTATTCCTATGACCGCGAAACGGCAAAGCGCCTCCTCGATATGGGCTTCTATATATCGATACCGGGGACGATAACCTACCGCAGCGCTGAAGAGCTCGTAAAGGTCGTGGAATATGTTCCCGGGGAGAGGATACTCGCCGAAACCGATGCCCCCTTTCTCACGCCCCATCCTCACAGGGGCAAGCGGAACGTGCCATATTTTGTGAAGCTTACCACCGGGAAAATGGCAGAGATACGGCGCCAGCAGGTTGAAGAGCTTGCTGCAACGATCTGCGGCAATTTTATCAGGCTATTTCTGAACGGCCAGGAGGTTCCTGCAGAATGAAGCCTGCGATCATCATTGTTGACATGCTTGAAGGTGGTTATGACAAAAAAAGGACTGGCAAAAAAGAAGAAGAAAAGATCGTGCCCCTCGTCCGGGACTTCCTGAAGACATGCCGGCGCATCGGCATACCGGTCATATTCGCCTGCGACAGCTTTCTGAAGGATGACTTCATCTTCCGCGGAAGGATGAAGCCTTGCTCGCTGAGGGGGACAAAAGACACGCAGCCGTTATCCGACCTTGAGCCTCAGCCAACGGACACCATCCTTGAAAAGAGGAGGTTCAGCGCCTTTTTCAAGACCGACCTCGATCAGACCTTAAGGACCATGCAGATCGATACCGTCGCTATCGGCGGCGTCAACACCCATTTCTGCGTCCTTGCCACGGCCTTTGATGCCGTGTGCAACGACTTCAACACGGTCATACTGGAAGACCTGAGCGCAGCATACAAGAAGGAGATCCACGAGAACTTTCTCGATGCCTACCGGAATTCGGCAATATACCCGATCCTGCGTGTGATGCGCTCCTCGGAATTTCTTGAAGAAGCACGGAAAAACCCGTGAGGCGGAAGGCGGAAGGCGTGAGGGGAAGAAGACCGTGAATCGTGAGGCGTAAGGCGTGAGAGGGCAAAAGGTCGGTTCAACGTTCTATGTTCAACGTTCAACGTTTGAAAAAACAGATACCGGAT